>JAEYXZ010000094.1 GCA_023431045.1 Bacillota bacterium
TCTTTAGGGTTCAAGATGTTGTTGGAGGCAAGCATTAAGAGTCTTGCTTCAGCTTGTGCTTCAGGTGATAGTGGAACGTGAACCGCCATTTGGTCACCATCAAAGTCCGCATTAAACGCAGGGGTAACAAGTGGGTGTAGACGGATCGCTTTACCGTCAATTAATTTAGGTTCAAATGCTTGAATACCTAAACGGTGAAGCGTTGGTGCACGGTTTAATAAGACTGGATGTTCACGAACGACTTTTTCAAGTGCTTTCCATGTATCTTCATCGCGTCTTTCATACTTAGCATTAGCATTCTTTTTTTCAATACCTGGTTGTTGTTGAAGTTCTCTTAAGATGAATGGTTTGAATAAAGTGATTGCCATTTCACGTGGAATACCACATTGGTACATTTCTAAGTCTGGACCAACAATAATAACCGAACGACCAGAATAGTCGACACGTTTACCAAGTAAGTTTTGACGGAAACGACCTTGTTTACCACGGAGTAAATCAGATAATGATTTTAAGTGACGGTTTCTTTCAACAGCCGCTTTCTTACCACGTTTAGCATTATCAAATAATGCATCAACCGCTTCTTGTAACATACGCTTTTCATTCTTAGTGATTAAGCGAGGTGCCATTTGTTCTTTTTGCTTCTTTAGACGGTTATTACGGTTTAGAATACGACGGTATAAGTCATTTAAGTCAGTCGTTGCGAAACGTCCACCATCGAGTGGAACCATTGGGCGTAGATCTGGTGGAATGACAGGAATAACATCCATAACCATCCATTCAGGTTTGTTGTCTGATGCATTAAATGCTTCAACAACTTCTAAGCGCTTGATGATACGATCGCGTTTTTGTTTAGAAGATGTCTTTAAACGTCTTCTTAATGCTTTAACTTCTTTATCAAGATCAAGTTCTTGAAGTAAACGTTTAACTGCTTCAGCACCGGTTAAGGCAGTGAATCTATTACCGTATTCTTCAATTAATGCAGAGTAGTCTTGTTCAGTTAAGATTTGTTTTTTAGCAAGTGGGGTATTATGTCCTGGATCAGTAACGATATAAGCTGCATGATAAACAACTTCTTCTAAAGCTTTAGCTTTAATACCAAGTAGGATTGCTAATCTTGAAGGAGAATTCTTTAAGTACCAAGTATGAACAACTGGTGCTTCAAGATTGATGTGACCCATGCGTTCACGTCTCACCTTTGATTCAGTAATTTCAATCCCACATTTTGGACAGATTTGTCCTTTATTCACGGTTTGTTTCTTACCACAAGCACATTGGTAATCTCTGGTTGGTCCAAAGATTCTTTCATCGAATAATCCACCTGGTTCAGGTTTGGATGTACGATAGTTAATGGTTTCGTGATTTTCAACTTCACCATAAGACCATTGTCTAATTTCATCAGGAGATGCAAGACGGATCTTAAAGTGGGTGTAAGTTCTTGAGCCATATCCTTTTCTCGTTGGAGCGACTTTCACTTGATAACGAGATTCTAAATCGATTCCAACCACTGGTTCAATCACTTCTTCTTCATGAACATCTTCATGGAGAGCATCTTGTTTGTATAGGGTTAATAAATCATTAATTTCTTTTAATAAGAATTCATCTTGTTCGAAGATATGGAACAATGCATGTTTATCATACTTAAGTAAGATATCTAAATCTTTAATACCAGCAGTGACTAAGACATCAACTGCTTCTTGAGATAAAGATAAATCTGAAATGTTTCTTGGAATACGATAGAACACGAGAGTTGGTAATACTTCATTGAATGAATCATCTAAAAGCATTTGTAATTCCTTTAAACTAAAGGTATTAAAATCTTCTAGTTTATCAATCCCGGATAATGTGAGTTTATCTTGTGTTGCTTGTGAGAGCTTTAACTGTGTGACAGGTAAAGATAAAATCTCTTTATTGGCCATTAATGATTACCTCCTCTTCCGGTTTTGGTTTGGTCAACAAGCGTCTTAATTGCTTCATTTTCACCATTCTTAGAATCGACTAACTCAACGTATAAGCCAAGTGCTTGGAGTTCGCGAGTTAAGACTCTAAATGATTCTGGAATTGAAGCTTTCGGAATTTCTTGTCCATGGGTGATTGCATAATAGACTTTGTTTCTACCAAGCATATCATCCGATTTAACTGTAAGCATTTCTTGTAGAGTATGAGCAGCACCATAAGCATAGAGTGCCCAAACTTCCATTTCCCCGAATCTTTGTCCACCATTTTGAGCTTTACCACCCATTGGTTGTTGGGTAACAAGCGTATATGGTCCGACGTTTCTAGCATGAAGTTTGTCATCAACCATGTGGGATAGCTTAATCATATACATCACTCCAACGGAGATTCTGTTCTTATAAGCTTCACCGGTACGACCATCATATAAAACAGTCTTACCATCTGGTTCGATGCCAGCCTCAGCCATAATGGATTTTAAGTCAGCATCAGTGACACCATCAAAGACTGGAGTTGCAACTTTAATACCTAATTTCTTAGCTGAAATACCTAAATGGATTTCTAGGATCTGTCCGATGTTCATACGTGATGGGACCCCTAGTGGGTTTAACATAATATCAACATGCGTACCATCTGCTAGATATGGCATATCTTCTCTTGGTAAAATCTTGGAGATAACCCCTTTATTACCATGACGACCTGCCATTTTATCCCCTTCAGTGATCTTACGTTTCTTAGCAACGTAAACACGAATTTGTTCGTTAACACCTGGTGGGAGTTGATCACCATTTTTCTTATTGAAATATTGAACACTTTGAACAACACCACCGCCACCATGTGGAACGCGGAGGGATGAATCACGGTACTCTTTGGCTTTATCACCAATTACGGCATGAATTAATTTTTCAGATGGTGTTGGTTCAAAGACCCCTTTCGGTGTGATCTTACCAACTAAGATATCCCCTTCTTTAACTTCAGAACCAGGGATTATAATACCTTTTTCATCTAAGTATTTAACGGCTTCAGAACCAACGTTTGGAACTTCTCTTGTAATTTCTTCTTTACCGGATGATTGTTTTAAATCTCTTGTTTCAATTTCATATTCATCAATATGGATTGATGTATAAATATCATTTTTAACTAAATCTTCACACATGATGATCGCGTCTTCATAGTTATAACCTTCCCAGGTCATGAAGGCAACCGTCACATTACGTCCAAGTGCGAGTTCACCCTTATCAGTTGATGGACCATCAGCGATGACATCACCTGCTTCAACGTATTCACCTTGAGTAACAATTGGTTTTTGTAAGATTAAAGTATCTTGGTTACTTCTAAAGTAGAGAATCAAATCATAAGTCGTATTAAATTGAACAAGGTTGTGATCATGTAATTCTTTAGCAATTGCGTAGTTAAAGTCTCCACCGACACGATATAGAGTCTTCTTACCTAAAGTTACAACATCACTTGGTTCAGAGGTGATGACGATCTTCTTGGCATCAACATAAGTAACATAACCAGGTTTTTCAGCAACAATAACAGCTCCAGAGTCTTTTGCAGCACGGTATTCAATACCAGTACCAACGATTGGAGAAGTTGGTTGTAGTAAAGGCACTGCTTGACGTTGCATGTTGGCACCCATTAACGCACGGGATGCGTCATCGTGTTCGAGGAATGGAATCGATGAGGTTGCAACTGAGACTAACTGTTTAGGTGAGACGTCAATAAAGGTTACTAATTCTTTTTCAAAGATCGCAGTTTCACCATTGCCACGAGCAATGACTCTAGATTCTCTGAATGTTCCATCTTCATTTAAAGGAGATGCAGCACTCGCGATAATTTCATCAAATTCTTGATCTGCGGTTAAATAGACAAGCTCGTCAGTAACAAACTTTTCGCCTTTATGATTGTTTTTAACTTTTAAGAATGGAGTCTTAATAAATCCATAGTTATCAACCTTTGCATAAGTTGCTAAGGATGAGATTAAACCAATGGATGGACCTTCTGGTGTTTCAATTGGACATAGACGACCATAGTGAGAGTTGTGGACGTCACGAACTTCAACGCCGGCACGGTCTCTTGCAATCCCACCAGTACCAAGTGCGGATACTCTACGTTTTTGAGTGAGTTCTGCAAGTGGATTGATTTGGTCCATGAATTGTGACAATTGGGATGAACCAAAGAAGGTTTTAATGGCACCAACAAGTGGTGTCATGTTAATAATGTTAGAAGGTGTTGCATCTGCAAAGTTCGTTGTTGACATCTTATCTTTGATGTTCTTCTCAGCTCTTGCAAGTCCAATTCTAAATTGATTCTTTAAAAGTTCACCAATCAGACGTAAACGACGATTACCTAAATGGTCGATATCATCAACATGTCCTAATCCTTCATAAAGGTTTAGGTAGTATGAGATAGATGCGACAATATCAGATAAAACGACATGTTCGCTTTGTTCTCTTTGGTCAGAACCAATGACTCTAATAGTATTTGATTTTTCATCTGCATCATTATAAACATAAACATCTAAGATTTCAGCGTAAACGCCTTCTGCTTCTTTTAAATAAACATCTTTATCAAGGAAGTATTTAATGACTTTTTCATCGACAGCATGACGGTTTTTACGTAAAACCATGATGACTTCATCATTAATTTCTTCATTCTTTCTCACTAAAACTTCACCAGTCTTAATGTTTAAGATATTTTCCTTAGCATAAAGCTTAGAACCACCTTCAGGTAGTGTGGTTGCAAGAATTTCTTCACTGGTTAAGTTTTGAAGATTATTTTCTTTCGAAATGACTTCTCTTCTTAATGCATCACGATTTTCTTTAAGGACTTCTAGAACTTCTCTTGTAATCTCAGTATTCTTTTCAACTAAGACTTTACCATTAAGACCAATAACATCCGTTGCAGTATAAGTACCTAAAACTCTCGATAACACATCGAGTTTTTTATTGAACTTATAACGACCAACTGCAGCTAGATCATAACGGCGACGATCGAATAAACGAAGACGAATAAATTCTCTTGCAGCATCTGCTGGAACTTTTTCACCTTGTCTTAATTTTGAATAGAGTTCGATGACAGCGTCATTTGGAGTTTTTGTTTCGTCTTTTTCGAAAGTCGCACTAAATAAACCATTCTTACCGAATGTTTCTTCAATTTCTTTTTTAGTGCTAAACCCTAAAGCACGAATGAATGTTGTCATTGGTACTTTTTTACTGCGGTCTAGTTTTGCATAAAGAATGTCTTTCGAACCTTGTTCAAATTCAATCCAAGCCCCACGGGTTGGAATGACTTGAGCAGAATATCTAATTTGATTTACTTTCTTATCTAGTTCAGAAGTGTAATAAACACCTGATGAACGGACAATCTGTGAAACAACAACACGCTCAGCACCATTGATAACAAATGTACCTGATGGTGTCATCATTGGTAGATCAGTCATCAAAACATTAGACTCTCTAACTTCACCAGTGACTGCATTTTCAAGTTTGACTTTAGCAGATAACTGTCTTGCATAGTTTAGATCACGAATTTTCGTTTCAGCGACTGTGTACTTGGGTTCCGATAAAAAACTGTCCTCAAAGTACAGTTTTAAATCTCCATTATGTCCTTCAATCGGTGAAATGTCTCTTAGTAATTCGTTAATCCCAGTTTTGATAAACTCATCAAAAGATAAAGTTTGTATCTCGATAAGATTTGGTAAATCTACATCATAACGCATTTTTGAATAGTTACGACGTTCTGCTTTCTTTCCGTATTTGACGGTTCGATATCCCATGAATCCACTCTCCTATCGTTCATTTTAGGGAACAAGATTTTACACATTTTTATATAGAATATATATAAAAAGAACATTTGTATGCATTTTGTTATTTTATCACACAAAAGTCAAGGCGTCAATCATTTTATATTATAAATGATAGACAAATTAATAAAGGCTATTTTTGACCACAAATCACATAATATCCTTTGTCTTTTGTAACAACCGATACTTCTTTGTAAATTGTCTTCAAAAAATCCAGGGTTGATGGTGCACCTTGTTGTTTTCTCACAACAATCCAAAGGTAGCCACCATCGTTTAAGTGAGTATGTGCGTCCTCATAAAGTTTGTAGATTACTTTCTTCCCAGCTCGAATAGGTGGGTTAGAAATAATGATGTCAAACTGTCCATCAATCGCTTCAAAAAGGTTTGACTCGATGATGTTTATTTCGACTTTATTTTTAACACTATTTCGTTTTGCAAGATCCAGTGCACGATGATTCACATCTGATCCGAAAACTTCCAAATTTGGATGAACTTTCTTTAAGATGATCCCGATTGGTCCAACCCCACATCCAACATCTAATAAACGCTTTTCAGTGGTGATTTTAACTTGTTCGATGAGTACTTTACTGCCATAATCTAAGCCATTAAGACTAAATACACCTTTATCTGTTACAAACTCGAATTGGTGACTGAAAAGAGAAACCTTATATGATGTTTCTTGATGTTTTAAAGATTCATCATTGGTAAAATAATGACTCATAAAAGGTCCCCCTTATTCAGTGAAAAAACCCAGGAGCTACTCCCAGGTTTTAAAGATTGTTTAAACCAATTACTTGATTTCGACTTTAGCGCCAGCAGCTTCAAGGTCAGCCTTGAACTTTTCAGCGTCTTCTTTCTTGACTTTTTCTTTGATGACTGCATCTGCAGTTTCAACTAATGTCTTCGCTTCAACTAAACCAAGACCAGTGATTGCACGTGCAACTTTAATAACTTCGATTTTCTTTTCACCGAAGCTCTTTAAGACGACATCAAATTCAGTCTTTTCTTCAACTGGAGCAGCAGCTGCAGCACCAGCACCTGCAGATGCAACAACTGCAGTTGGGTCGATACCGAATTCTTCTTTAAGTCCGTCAACTAATTCCTTAATTTCTAATAAGGTCATTTCTTTTAAAGCTTCTACGAAAGCTTGTTTTGTTAATTTAGCCATTTTGATTTCCTCCTAATATTAGTTATTTTCTTCAGTAAGCATATTAAGTCCTACTGCTAATTCTCTGACTGGGGTTAATAGTCCAGCCGCTAATTGTGTTAATATAGTTTCTCTTGATGGTAAGTTTGCAAGTGAAATAATTGCATCATCAGCCACAACAGATCCTTCAATCACACCTGAACGAATCACAACTGTTTTACTAGTTTTAGCAAATTCAAAGATTGTTTTAGCTGGTGCGACGACATCGTCGTAACTCACTGCAACAGCGAGTGGTCCAGTTAAACTACTTGTTAATGCTTCAAATCCTGCAACAGTTGCGGCACGTCTTGTAATGTTGTTTTTATAAACTTTTACTTCAACATTATCTTTACGAAGTAAAGTTCTTAACTTCGTGAAGTCAAAGACAGATAGTCCGGCGTATTCGAATACGACGACAGTCTTAGCCATTTTAAATTTCTCAGCTAATACTTCAACATCTGCTTGCTTACGAGCTAAAATCGCTTTTTGCATGTTGTGCCCTCCTTGGGTAATCTTGTTGTCTTTCTGATTTTATTCTTTTGACAAAATAAAATCTCTCTAAATCCGAAAGACAAAGAGAGAAAATAAGTTCCAGTTCTATTTTTCCTCGGCAGGAAATTAAGTCGATTGACACCTGCTGTCTTTGGTTATATCTAATTTTATATGTTAATGATTACTTAACTTTTTGTTCATCAATATGGATACCAGGACCCATAGTTGAAGAAATGGTGATGTTCTTGATGTATGTACCTTTTACTGTAGATGGTTTGATACGAATGAGTGTGTTGTAAAGTGATAAGAAGTTCTCAGCAAGTTTTACTGCATCAAATGATACTTTACCAATTGGTGCATGGATGTTACCGACTTTATCTGTACGGTATTCAATCTTACCTGCTTTTGAATCTTTAACTGCTTGTTCAACATTCATTGTAACAGTTCCGGTTTTAGGGTTTGGCATTAATCCTTTAGGACCTAACACTCTACCTAATTTACCTAACTGAGCCATCATATCAGGGGTTGCAATCATCACATCAAATTCGAACCATCCTTTACCGATTTTATCAAGTAACTCTTGGTCACCAACAAAATCAGCTCCAGCTGCTTCAGCTTCTTTCGCTTTGTCGCCCTTAGCAATAACAACGACTCTTAAGGTCTTACCGGTACCATGTGGTAACACGAGTGCGCCTCTTAAGTTTTGATCTGCTTTTCTAGGGTCAACGTTTAAGCGGAAAGCAACTTCTACAGTGGCATCGAATTTAGCTACAGACGTTTTCTTAACAAGTTCAGTTGCTTCTGTTAAAGCATACTTAATTGTCTTGTCAACGAGTTTCGCAGCTTCGACGTACTTCTTTCCTCTATGCATATATTTCCTCCTAAATGTGGTATAACGGGGATTCCTCCCACAACTTAGAAATGCTTAATTTTCTAAATTATTCTTTAACAACAATGCCCATTTGTCTTGCTGTTCCTTCAATGATATTAGCTGCCGCTTCAATCGTGAAAGCATTTAAATCAGGCATTTTTTGTTTAGCAATCTGTTCTAGCTGAGCTCTAGTAATTGTCGCAACTTTATCTTTCTTAGCGTTTTTAGATCCGCTTGAAATGTTTGCTGCTTTCTTCAGTAAATCAGAAGCTGGTGGCGTTTTTGTTACGAAGTCGAATGATCTGTCATCATAGACAGAGATTACAACTGGGATAACAAAACCGATTTGATCTTGTGTTCTGTCATTGAACTGCTTAACGAATTGCGGAATATTAACCTGAGCTTGACCAAGTGCTGGACCAACTGGTGGTGCTGGGTTTGCTTTTCCGGCAGGAATCTGCAGTTTGACAATTTTTACTACTTTCTTTGCTGCCATAACACAACCTCCTATCTCTAATAAGTATGTGGTGCGAAATATATTCTTCCACTGTGGTGTGTTTTACACGCTCAATTATTGTATCATACATGATAGGTAGTGTCAACCATTTTTATGTGTTTCTTTCGTTTCTTTTCATGCTTCTTTTGGTTAGTTATGGGATGTTTCCCATTAATCTAGATTAATGATTTAATTTAGAAGCAAAATACATTTCGAATTCGAAATATATTGATATACTATTGACGAAACGAGGGATCTTTATGACCAATTATCATACAAACAACCACCTTCATGTAACAGATGTTACACTAATGGTTAAAAACTTAAACACTTCACTTGATTTTTATACGAAGATTTTAGGACTTAAAGTGATTGAACAAACTGAATCAAAAGCTATTTTAGGCACTCATACCAATCATGTATTACTTCATTTAATTGAGAATAAGAATGCACTCCCTAAGCTTAGAACAACCGGACTATACCACTATGCACTACTTTTTAGAAACCGAGCTGATTTAGGTCAAATTTTAAAACATTTTATTCGTTTAAAACAAATGATTTCAGGCGGTGCTGATCATGGTATTAGTGAAGCAATCTACTTAGATGACCCAGATGGAAACGGAATTGAACTAGCAGTTGATAGAGATGATTATAAGTATAAATATACGCCTGCTGGTGAGATAGATTTACTCGCAGATAATCTACCAATGGATTATGAGGATCTCATCACAAAAGCAAACCCAGAACCTTATACAAAAATCCCTGATGATACCATCATGGGACACCTTCATTTACATGTTGCAAACATGGATTCGGCAAAGCATTTCTTTATCGATTTATTAGGCTTCCAATCGATGTTTAACTATCAAGCAAACGCTCATTTTATTAGTGATCAAAAATATCATCACCATGTTGCATTTAACCTCTGGAACGGGAGAAACATCTCCAATAATCCAGTTGATGCTGTAGGTCTAAAAGCGTATACTCTAAATGTACCCCAATCGCGCTATGAAGGTCTTATCAATCATTTAATAGAAAATAATATTACAATCCAAAAAGAAAAAGACATCAACTATATTGTTGATGTCAATGATGTAAAGGTTTATCTTAAGAGTCAGGAGTAATCCTGATTTTTATTTATATATTGAGATGGATCCAATGATACTTTTTCCACCAAAACTAAATAAAACTAGAAATGTGATTTCATTTAAATTAAGATCTTTTTCAAAGGTCTTTTTGATGTATGAATTCTTAATTGTTAAGACACCATCTTCATAATGATATTCTGCACTTGTAATAGGGGATTCTGTGGGTGGAAATACCCCTGTAAAAGGTGCGTCAAAGGTTTCAAAGCGGAATGAGACATCGGTTAACATGTTAGCTTGAACTCTTGCATCAGAGTAGACATAAGGTGAAGTTAATTGATTGATATGTATCTTGATTTGATGATATCCAATATTACTTTCTAGAATATATGAATATGGTTCTTCTTGAACGACTAATGAATCTAGGTAACTCGCTTTTAAGTAAACCGAATTTCCAATGAGAATAATGTTTTCCAAATCAATGGGTGTATACGTTGGTTCTTCTACTGTACCACCCACTAACTTAAAATTTAGATCCTCAATGGGACCTCCCGGGTACATATAGAGTGGTAAATCAAATTCAGATGCTTGACTATAAGTATACGTATTTTCAGTTTGAACAACTGGATCATTAACGACTAGGTTAATGACCGGTGAATAAGCTGAATTGACATAAATACTCGAAATCGCTTGAAGTCTAACTGCATAAGTTCCAGGTTCTGTAATCGCGATTGAGTTTAAGATTGTATTAACAACAATTCCATTAATCTCAACATTATAACTATCCGCATGAGGAACTTCAGTAAAGATAATTTCTCCTTGATTGACTTCAACGACATCAGGATAGACTAGGAATCCAACAAACATATCATACTCAATTGAGAATTCAGAGTCGGCGTATCCGACACCGGTTGCTTTAATCTGGACTTTATAAGTTCCCGGTTCAGTTACTGTGTATTCAGTATCGGTGATGACAATACCATTTGAATTAAGTGATATAACATAATGATCAGCACCTTCTACCTCATCAAAGGAAATATTATTCTTATCAATAACAATACCACTTGGTGTTGGTAATTGATCTAAGTCTTGGGAACCTTCAACAATTAATTCAACAATTGGTGAATACAATGAATTAATATATGTATTTGATAAAGATTGAACTCTGACTTGATAAGTACCTGGTGCTAATATAACTGGAGGGTTTGTTGCAGTATTATAAACAATACCATCAATTTCAATGTTATAACTTGTAGCATTTTGCACTGGAGTGAAATTAACAACACTATTGACAATATGAATATCGGTTGGATAGTTTAAATATCCAACGACAACTTGGAATGGTGTGGTATAAAGTGAATCACGATAGTTTTTACCAATTGCTTTAATTTGAACTTGATAAGTACCAGTATCAGTGATGGTGTATTGATTATAACTAATCGTGGTATTCACTGAATTTACATTAATGACATACTTATCAGCACCTTCAACTGGATTAAAGGTGATGGTATTTTTATTAACAACGACTCCGGTTGGTGTGGCAAGACGTGGTAAATTAGGTTCCGTTGAACAGGCAACCATTAAACCAACCATGATTAATGTAACTAATGTCATTATTTTCTTCATAAGCATCCCTCTTTTTCACAAACATTATATCATAACCAACATTTATCAAATCATTATTAAATAATGAGTGATAAAAACCACTTACTGATTGAGTAATTCTACTAGCTTTCTAGAAGTATTGACGTTTCTGATTGTCACATTGTAATAAAGTTTTGTCCCCACCATTTTAATGAGTGCAGATTTCGTTTGGTTTTCTCTTTTGATACCATAGATTAATGCTTGATTTAAGTGAATAACTTCTTCGATTTCTGATCTAAACTTTAAGGTTGTAAGCATCTCCTCTGTCACACCATCTAAATAAAAAATGACATCCGCTTTAAAATGATCATCATTAACAAAATGATCTGGTATACGATTGATGATACTTATGTATGTTTCTTTATCGATTAATAATACTCTTGATGAAACACCAAATCCATCTAGGATGATTTTCTCAATCTGAGCGGATAAATCTTGATTATCTTTGTTGCAATCAAAGATGATATTCCCAGAATTAATGTAGGTCACCACATTTAGGAAACCAGCTTTTAATAAAAGTTCCTTTAAAACTTTCATTGAAACTGTATTATTACCACCAACATTAATGCCTCTTAATAAACAAACATATCTCATGTTTTATGTTCTCACCTGTCTTTTATGATTGAATACTAGGTAGTATCACTCTTTTATCTATTTTGCTGATTTCTTCATAGAAATGACCAATTCGTCGATAAACCGTATCAAACGCTTTATGGATTGGTTCAAAACTATCTTCTTCTCTAACAAAACTTCTTAACTTTTCGAATATTTTCTCATCAGAAATCCAATTGATAATATTTTGACTATAACGGAGATATTCTCCTCTTTGTTCTTTCAAATCTTTTTTATTGGTCTTCTTAATTGAATTGATTTTTATAAGTTCAAATCTCAAACCATTAATCATTAAACCAACTGCATCCTTAATGGCTGTATAACTTGCTTTATAGTCGTTTAATGATAATTTAATGAGGGGATCATTGTTATGCTTAGCAAGTTCATAATAGTACTTGTAAATTGCAGAATCAAGTTCATAGGCTTTTAAATCACCCAAATGGATTCGATAGACTTTATAAGCTTCCATTACATCTTCGTGTTCTTTCTTCAATGCCAAAATATTTTCTTGATATTTGGATCGATCACATAAATCGTGTTTCGTTAAAACACGACTCTGAATTGATACAAGTTCGTGATTTAGCGTCATTAAATCTTCACGAATCTTAACTGACATTTCAAATGTCATCTGATTTTTTCTAATAATCATTTCCGTGATAAAGGTTATGATTGCTCCAACAACGATACCAATAAATCCAAACCAAACGCCTATTAAATCATTCATAACATTCTATTCTCCTTATTAAATTATTCTCGTAAATACTTAAAACTAAATGTTTTCATCCTGTTGTGGTTTTCTTAACTTTCTTAATAAGAAATAACTACCTTCCACCATACCATAGATCGTTAGAATCCATAAGATTGTATACCATGGTGCACCAAAGAAATCAGAGATCTCTTTAACCGGTGACTCAATAAAGTAAAACCAGTTCTTCTCAAGGATTAAATCTAGAATAAGCAATACTGCAGTCTGAGAGAGTAATAAGACGATGGTGATATTCGTGTACTTTCTTCTAATATAGAGTTTGTCCTGAACATATAAATACACGTTACCAAGTAAGAACCCAAAATGCACGATAAAGAAACTAAAGTATCTAAAGTGTGGAAAACCATAAGTAATATCAGCAAAGAATAACGCGAAAAATGAACCAATTAAGGCGTAGTAAATAGAAATGGATGCAAGTTTTCGATTGTTAGTAAATAATGCGATAATTGTTAAGATATTGGTGGTTGCACAAAATCCAGTTAAAGGAATCATATCATAGGTATATCCGCTATTATATAATACCCAGATATGAAAGCCTGACTCAGTAATAACTAAGAGTGATGCAAGTGTATATCTAAATAATCGATCTCGTTTTGGATCTTTAAAGTAATCTTTAAAAATGATGACGAGAGTAAGAATTGTAAATAAAACAACTAACGTGATTAAGTGAAGTCCATTGAAAAGTGACAAATCTTGGCTATATCTTTCATCAAACATAAAAAGTCCCCTATTCTTTTTCTAGTTCCTAGTTTTAATTATCGCATGTTTCAACACAAAAAGCGATTATTATTTTAGTCGCTTCAAAAGTTTTAATTCTTTAATTCGTTACTTTCAATAAATGAGCAATAAGGTAGACTACGTTTGAGATCACATGATATTTTCAACAAATAGATTAACATTGTTTTCATCCTCGGTTAAGTTGATAGAAATAAAATCAATCGTGTGATTCGAGTGTAGGAGTTTACGATCTCCATCATATGTGATATATGCTTCAATATCATTAAATGATGCAACATCGAGTGTGACAACATACATTAAATTTCGTTCTGATTTAGTTCTATCTCCAGTTGGCCAAGTGGGTAATGATATATGAATAACAGATTCACTTTGAGGTTCGATGGTAAGTGTAAAACGCGAACAATAATCATAGTTAACCGGAAAATTCTCATCATCAGTGTTAAATACTGTATCTACAATCATTGGTTCAATATATTCATATGAGAACAACTCGTCATCAAGATCATTTGGATAGACACAAATCACATCAAAACTAATCGATTCATCTGTGGGGTTAATCAGGAGGTAATCAAAAGTCACAATGGCAGCGGGTCCAACAAGATTTCCAGTGTCATCTGATGTCTCTTTGACAGTTACTTCTATTTCTATTTTTTCATTTACACAAAATTCTTGACACTACCAACTTTTTTAGATTCATGTGTGTTTCTTTATAAAATATTTGTTAATATTCTTTAAAAATTATTAACATAGGATTATAATTTATGTCATGAGCAAAAATAAGTTTTCTTATTGGAATAATATTTTAATTGTCGTTCTCTTTTATGCAGGTATAACTGGTATCATTACTGGTTTGATTTTATACTTATTTAGATGGTTAGTTTCCCTTCTATTTGAATACTCCATCATGATATATGAGTATGTGAGTCTAAATCTATGGTTTATTCCACTCTTACTTTTAGGATTAGCACTAATTGCTTATGTCGTATCACTTCTTAATAAGTTTGAACCAACCTCTGCTGGGGGTGGGATTGCAAGATCGATTGGTGTTGTTCGTGGTCTATTAACCTTTAAATGGTTAAGAACACTCATATCAACTTTCTTTGCAGCACTTTTTGGTACTTTTGTGGGTCTTCCACTTGGTATTGAAGGACCATCTGTTTTAATGGGTACTGCAACAGCAAGAGGCGTCTATGAACTGGGTAGAGCTCATCCTAGTAATAAGAAATACATTTTAAGTGCTGGTACTTCTGCGGGGTTTGCTGTAGCAACCGGTTCAATTATGGCTGGTACTTTATTTACTCTAGAGGAAGTCCATAAGAAGTTCTCATTGATGTTATTAAGTGTTTCAATGAGTGGTGCGGTCTTTGCTGCACTAACCGTTAGATTCATTGATTATTTACTAGATACTTCCTATCTCTTTTTTCCAATTGGTGATGGTTTACTAACAATTGATTTTGAGCATATCTGGTTAGCACCAATCCTTGGTATTGGTGCAGGACTTCTTGCATATCTTTATAATTTTATGATGGATCATTTAGGACATCTATCAGTAATCAAATTAAAACATATTCCTTTATTCATTAAATACTTAATCAATTTCACCTTGGTTGGATTAATTGGATTATTAATGATTGAAAGTTTAGGTAGTGGTCATGAACAAGTTGTCTTACCACTACTAAATAGAGAATACAGTTTATTAGTGATTGGTGTTCTATTACTCGTTAAACTATTTACAATTCCATTATCTGCTGCAGCAGGTCCTACTGGTGGTATGTTTGTCCCAACTTTAGTTGTTGGTGCACTTTATGCTGGAGTCTTTAATGAAGTAGCTATTCTATTAGGATTAAGTCCTACCTACACCACAGCAATCATCATGATCGGAATTGCTGCATTCTTAGGTACGTCAATGCAAATGCCAATTACAGTTGTTGCTTTTATCGTTGAAACATCGCTTCATCCTGAAACCATCATCTTCATGATGATTGCAGTCTTTGCAGGTATTTTAACAGCTGAAGCACTACATACTAAACCACTCAATGAAATTACTTTAAAGCGATTTATGAAAGTAGCTGATAGAGATCGTATTTGGCACTTATATCAAGTACAAGGAACGATACTGCCCGATGCCTTTGTAGTAGGTAAAACTGTTAGAGATGTCTTATGGCCAGCTAATACATTAATTAAAGAGCTTGTTCAAGATGATCAGATGAACATCACCAATGTGGCTGTTCATGGTGGGGACCGAGTCCTCGCACAAAATGATAGAGTGGTCTTTATGATACAGTCTTACAATATTAATGCTGTTATTGAAGATCTTAATGCACTACTTGGAAATCAAAACTTTAGTATTGAAGAACAATCATTGATTATTAAATAAAAATTAACCCTTATACACGGAAAAAGGATCCACTAAGATCCTTTTTAATACGAAATATACGTTTACAATCATTGATAAAAGTATGATGGATCTGGTAATATTAAATATTTCAATGAAATAGAAATCACTTAACGAACTTACAAACAAAACAGTGAGTTTAAGAACCAAACTTTTACTAGAATAACTTAATTTCTTCCTTATAATAATCAATAACCTGAGGTCTATCAACAAATTCAAGAGTAAATTTTACTTCATCTTTATGATCATATTTATCTGATTTTATCATTTCGTGCGATACGTACTTATATCTACCATGGAAATAATACTCATTGGTGTGATCGTCACGTTTTTCATAGAAATATACAAATCGATTCACGCCATCAGTTTTTTTAACTGCAATATTTTTTCTGGTTTCATGATTCGTTTCATCAAATCTGTTTTTCGCAAGGATACTATAAACACCACAATACTTAGCTATTCTAGGTGATAGAATACCGTTAGACACATAAATACCATCCCGGTATCCAAATGAAGCAACACAAAATACATCACCTTTTTCATTTTGAACCATACCCTTTTGTGTTAAATCTTTTTTACATCCCATCTGAAATGAAATATCAATAATGTCTCGTCTTTTGAGCATAGTAAAACTCCTTTAAACGAGATGCCATAATGGGAGAAATCGTCATTACTTTCCTTAATTATATCACATAATGTTTTATGATTTTATATTCCTATGGTGCTCCCATCAATTAATCGCTAAAAAGTTGTTTAATAAACTTGGCAAAACTTAAATAGTATATCTAGGTATAGGATATTCATGAAGCGACTCACAACAAAAGGAATACATGTTCAATCTACATGAAAAAGATTGTAGAAAGGTGCATTTGTCTATCAAACCTTAGTAGATCATTTTAATCCATCTAAAAAACTTAAAAGAAAATCACACATGTAGAAACTGATGATATTAAAGTATTTCTTTCGATTATTATTATTATTTCATTTACACAAAATATTTTACACTGTGGTTTGTATTGCAAATATATTCATAGAAGAACCCAAACGGTTAAAAAGAAAGAGGTTGCTAAGAAATTATATTCTTAACTGCCCCTTATTCTTGGATTACTTTATAAATTCCAAAAGACCATTTTCATTTAAATTTTGGTCACAAACATCAATTACATATCTTTCAAGTGTTTCTATATTGATTGCTGGGATAATGATTAAATATGCAAATTGATAGTTATATAATTTCTTTCTGTACTTCATTTTAGATATATATTCTATTGTGTCATTTTTAGAATTAAATATGTGGGAATCTTGCTGTTTCACTTCAATATATATTAAGTTGTTTTGATCAGTTCTTCGTTCATGAATAATAATGTCTGGTCTAAAGGTATCTCCGTTCGAATCAGTCTTTTTAGTATGATATAAATGTCGATTATATTCACAATCAATCGTATATCCACTAAAGACATTGGACAATTCAAGATAAACAGATAAACGATGAGTGATTGCTTGCTCATGTATCATTCTAGATTTATATAATTTACCATTTTCATAATAACAAATAGTTTCGTTACTGTTTTCTTGAAAGATACTAAACCCTGGTTCATTAATAGTCTTGCGAAGACATTCAACAAGTATAGGTTTGTAGTCTTTCATGCTTGGTTTTTTCATTTGAAAGTGTCCTTATTAATTGATTTTATAACCCCAAATAACATCAATGTCTGCATCAAAATATCTCTCATTCCATCTTTCTTCCCATTCATCAGGTTTTGAGCTTACTTCTACATATATTGTTTGAACTTGACTATATTCAAAAGCACCATTTTCAATTCTTTTAATACCTTTATGTAAAACAACAGAAATCAAGTCCACATTGAATGCAAATGCTCTATATAGAATTGTTTGTACAGATTGAGAAACTGTATATTGAGATGTTCCCGCTAGATGTGGGAAACTGTATATAACGGTTTTTTGCTTATTGAAGAGTATCCCATTTGAGGATGAATAAAACATGTTTTGTTCGTCTACTGTATAATGCTTACCAGAAAATGTTTCGTGAATTAGTGTTACCGTTTTAGGTATAAAAATATCATCAGGTCCAGTACTAGGTAAAGAGAGTACCAACAATTGTGATTCCGGTTCAATGATAAATGATTCCATATTGTAATTTCCAGTAAATGCACTAATTCCTATATAAAGAACACTATTTGGGATATGAATGGATTTTAATTGACTTGTACCTAAAAACGCTTTAGTTTCTATCAGAGTTAGTTGTGAATTTGCTTCAAAAGTGATATTTTCGATCACCGAAAACATAAATGCATGTTCCATAATTTTGATTACAGTATTTGGGATAAAAATAGATTTAATTGTTTGATTACCATAAAAAGCATTAGATAATATTTCAATAATCTCGTATCCAGGTATAGACAAAATAAGGTTTTCTACCGTAAGATTTTCTCCATTTACAACATAGGCTTTACCATTATTTGTTAGTGCATATTCAACTCCATCGATTTCTATGGTTTGATTAAAATCCCAGACTACAGATGTGTTAGAATTCCAATTTTCATCCCATCCAGTTTGTCTATTACTTAACCTTGTATATATTACTTTTTTTCCGTTTTCGTGAGTTGATCCAAATATATCGTACCCCATTGTTGATACACTTTCAGGTACAAAATATTTTTTAACTTTATCAGTGTTACTAAATGCTAAACTACCTATTGATGTCAATTTTGAATTTTCATCAAATGATACAGATAACAAATTGACTAAATTAATGAAAGCTTCATTTCCAATAGACTCAATGGTGTTTGGAATCACTAGTTTCTCAATGTAAACATTATCCTTGAATGCTCTTTCTTCAATACGTTCAACCGGATATAGAACACCATTAATCAATACTTCATTTGGTATTGTTAATATAGAATCTTGTCCGTAATATTTATTTATAATCGCAAAATTGTTTCCAATAATGTACTCAAATCCATCGATAATAAATGTGACATTTTCTGTTGGAATGATTAAATACCATGTTAAATGTTCATTTGGCATTATGAGTGGGAAAACAACAGGATCATTTCCCTCAATATCCCAAGAATAATATGAACCATCGGGGCCAGTTGTCGTCCCATCAGAAGTTAAATCTTGAGGTCTTCTATTATCTAGATTACCTACGTAATATGCCTCGGTCAAAGAAGTTGGATTATATATTTTTCCACCAAATCCTTGTGTACTAATCTGGTTATTATCTTGATCAAATATGAAAATATAGTTAAATGTTGATACATAAGTCCATTCTATACTAAAACTTATATCACTATCTATAAGTGTATAATTGTAAGGACTTTTATCGAAATTTGGTTGTATTCCGTCTATTGATAGATAAATCTGTGAAGCTTGGAGTTCGGCTTCAACGATCGGATAATCGAAGATTACTGCTGCTAAATCATTGAGTTGATTTGAGGTAAGTACAAATCTATTGAATGGAATAGAACTTTTCCACACAACACTATATTCTGCTATCTGTGCTGTACTTATTGGACCGTGATGTACTTCATGATTATTAACCAATGTAATCAAATAAAACGGCTCTAACCAATCCAAAATTGAGTTAATATCTATTGATAAATTTAAACTTGAAATATAATTGGAACCACTTGTCATTACAGCAGTATTTATACCAATCAATTGTCCTTTAGTATTGAAAAGTGGACCACCACTATTTCCATGATAAAGATATGCCCCGTGAACTATATAATCAACCTCGTTAATAGTTTGTTTAGTTTTCGAAATAAGTCCTGTTGATACCGTGTTGTTAAATATAACATCTAGAGGAGTACCAATAGCAATAACCGTTTGATATTTTTCAATTTCGACAGGTTTAGGCATTTGATATCGATATATGTCTGTGGTTTCGAAACGAAGTATAGCTAAATCTTTTGATTCATGTTCAATATAGATTCTTGCATCATAATAAGTATTATTGTGAGTCAAAATTTGGACACTACTTGCGTCGTTAATGACATGTTTGTTCGTAATTACACGATAGTAACCCATATTATCAAATTCATAGATTACTCCGCTACCTAAACTTATAATATTATCTAATTCATCATAAACCAGAATTGTTACGACTGATTCAATGACTTCATTAACAACACTTTGAATATCTGAGTTGTATTCATCAAGAGTATAATCGTCTTGTACTGGTACACCAGTATCACTCTCACCAACCCACCAATTTCCATTTTGACCAATGTATGGTGTTAATCCATTTTGTCCAGCCGGCCCCGTTAAGGTTGTTAGTTCAATTAAGTTTGTCCATGTCTCACCACCAACATACTGCCACTGAATATAACCATCAGCGACCTGGAATAAGACTTCTTTACCATCAACGCCATCTGTACCGTTCGATCCATCAGCACCTGTTAATGTTGATAATGAGACTAAATTCGTCCAGGTTGTATCTCCGGTGTATTGCCACTGAATATAGCCATCCGATACTTGAAATAAAACTTCTTTACCATCCACACCATTGGTACCATTCGATCCATCGGCTCCTGTTAATGTTGATAATGAGACTAAATTCGTCCAGATTGTATCTCCGGTATACTGCCACTGGATGTAGCCATCCGATACTTGGAATAAGACTTCTTTACCGTCTGTGCCGTCTTCACCAGGTAGACCTTGCTCTCCTCTGATTGTTTCCAACCATTCATCGTAGGTCATATCGATAATCGTACCTTCTGATACACCAGTTGTATAAATGCTCATTAATAAAATAGATAATTCATCTGCTGTATCAGATAAACTTATCGTAATAGATACTTTATACCCTTCATATAATACTTCTATGGTTTGGTCTCCTGATACACTTAATTTTGCTAAATCAGAAGAACTAATCATAGATTCAGTAATGGTTACTTGTTGAGTTGCTCCATCACTGAAGGTTACCGTTAAAAAATAATCTTCAATATTGAAATCTATAATCTCATAAGAAGACTCCAACTGAGTGGTATCAAAACTCACATTGTCTATGGTTGGTACATCTTGATTATTACACCCCGAAATAAACAATAACATTAAAACACTAAATAGTACGATGGTTATTCTTTTCATCTTTTCCTCCCATTAATTATAAAATAACATCTCCTGTGATTAAAAAATCATTAGATACATTTACATCAACTTGAAAGCCTCTTTTTACATTGAACCAATCCATAGCATTGATATATCTGTTACTGACATGGTTAAATGTCTGATTGGTAGACCCAACCAAGTTTCTTTCCTTATCTATCTTACTCTCAACAAATTGCCCATCAATTATTAAGTCTACTGACATGATTAATGGCAGTTTTAAACTTTTAAATTTGTAACCTGTAAACAGAATCACTCCAAGTCCTAATTTTCTAAACTCATTTGATAGTTCTGATAAATGTTTTTGAAGTGTTGGTTCCCCGCCTAAAAATGTAATACCTTCAATAGCATTCTCTTCTTTTGATTTACTCGCAATTTCTACAAGTTCATTCAAAGTCATAATATGAGCTTGCTTCATCACTTGCAGTTCAGGATTACAACATCCAGGACAACCTATCGTACACCCTTGAAACCAAATTGCCATTCTTTTATGCGGACCTTCTGCTTCTGTACATAAATTGATTCTTGCCACATTAAACAACATCTCATTCGACTTCAAAACTAAATTCCAATCCTTTTTGATTTGTCTTAACTAATATTGATTGACCTTTAAGTGCGGCAAGTTCTTGTTTATTTTTAAATAAATACATAGCAAGTTCATCTAGCAATTTATCATTAATAGCATTTAGAATATCACGACCACCTTTGGTTATGTCTGCATCGCTTAGAATATAGTTTACAAACTTCAATTCATCTTCAAATACAAGATCAATGCGATATTTTTCCAATATACCCATTTGAATCGGTCTAAGTTTTGAGCGTGCAATCTTCACCATGAATTCTTTGTCTTGAATGAAGTTAAATGGCACGATATTGTTATATCCTATACGACCAAGAAGTTCTGGTCTTTTTATTTCATTGTCAAAATAGTTTTTAACAATTGTGATAAATTCTTTAGCAACTTCTTCATGATTAGATGAAGGTTTAACTTCACTTGCACCTAGGTTAGATGTGAATATAATAATGCTCTCACTGAAATAGACCGTTTCACCTTTACTGTCAGTTAAACGTCCATCTTCTAGGATTTGTAAAAATATATCTAGGATTCTTGGATTAGGCTTGGCTGCTTTTTCAATTTCATCAAAAAGTATGACACTAAAAGGTTTTTCCTTAATGGCATTTGTCAATCTGCCACCTTCCTCATATCCTACATATCCTGGAGGTGCTCCAATTAATTTTTGATCGGAGTTGTCAGTCCCATATTCGCTCATATCAAAACGAATACATGCTTGATCGTCACCGAATAAGAATTGTGCTAAAGTTTTAGATAACTCTGTTTTACCTACCCCAGTAGGTCCAACGAAGAATAAGATTCCTTTAGGCATCGAACGACTTGATGATTTATGAAGACCAGTTAAACCCATATATGCTTTAACGATGATCTTTTCAATCTTTTCGATGGCTTCATCTTGACCAACTACGCGTTCTGATAGCTTTTTCTTGATGTTTTTAACATCGTTATAATCCAGTTTTTCCCAGGGATTATCTTTTTCACCATATTTAAAGAGGTAAAAAAGCTTATTGAAGGTCATTTTACCTTCTTTTCTTGACAGTTTTGAAAGTTGAATTATCTCACGATTTGTGAAATCATCGAGCATATCAATATACTCGCTTTTCTTCTCACTCGTAAGCAGTGTCTCACCAGGTTTTAATTTGATGTCAAAAGCTGTTTCAATCTTAGAAAGCATATCTTCTCTCTCTAAACGATCAGGCTTTTGTAGGGTAATCGTTGTCACTTCTGGATTAGATTGGTAGAAAGAGATTGGAAACATCGATAATTTATTTGCAATTAGAATAACTACACTTCCGTTAGTATCTTCTGAAAGATAGTCAACTTTACGATCTTTGATAGCTTTTCCTAATAATGTTAAATACTCTCTTTCATCATCCATCAATTGGTTATTATTACCAAATAGGTAATCTGCCCAATTTAACACAAAAGCTACTTTTCTTTTTGGATTAATCATATTCTTGAAGACTAGATTAAAGATTTCTGCAGGTTTCTTAAATAGACCAGAACCTGTTTTTTTATCGTCTTCTTCATCTTCAAATTCATAAGTATCGCCTTTAACTTCAACATCATCAACGAGATCAAGTTTTGTCAAGTCGCCATCAACACCATCGACTCTATCCCAATAGATTACATCTTCATATGCCATATCTTTAAGCATATCCATTAAATACTCTTTTAGAGTGACAATGCGTTTTTTGTCATTTAAAAATACGTCTCCAACATTGCCTTCAATTACAACAGCTCTCTTAATCCCAGTTTCTCGTTTGATTCGATTAAAACTCGTTTGAATTGACATAAATACCCCTCCTAATTCGTTCCCTTATTTTTATTAACTGTTTGATACTTCATCGATTGATTTTTATCTGGATTACTCCAATTATCGACTTGTTTAACAACTTTAATATCATATATATCGGCCAAATCCTTCATGAAAGGCTCAATGTCTTTTTGACACGCTTGACCTTCGTAGCCATCAAACTTATAGATAAATTTGCCGTCCAAATATATACGAAATTCCGCTCTTTCTCCACTAACCTTTTGAGCAATAAATCTAACTTCGTTCTTCTCGCGGTCAATTTTAATATTCTTCTTGTCAACAATAAACCCTCGTGTTTCAACTGTCTTCATAATTACTTTCAAGGTTTCTTTGCGGACAGTCTCACCAATGATTTCTGACGTGGCCTTATTACGAATCGTTTCTACATCTGATATATTGTTAATTTTTGAAGAAGTGATGTCTTTAATAACTTGATCATCGACTTTGGCATCTTTCAGCTCTTGTGTGATTTCCATCATGATATTGTCTTTATGTTTTTCAAGTGATGTTTCTAACTTTGCATCCAAACGTTTTTTTCCAAGTAATTGGAGTTCACTCCATGACTTGTTTGAGTTTTCTTTTTGCAATGCAACTTGATAGATACTTTCTCTTAACATGAAATCATCAATAGTCTCAAGTTTTTTTAAAATATCTTGACTAATACTGATAATACCTTGTGCTTGATTATTTAGCGTTTGTTGATGTCTATTTGTAGCATTGATAAGTTCATCATCGATTAAATCTTCCATCGCATTTAAGCGATATGAGGTTAAATTATCTACTATCTTTGATAAGTTATTCGCGTTATTTGCTATACTGGCATCTCTAGTTTTAGCATTTGCTTTGGAAATAATTTGATTGAGCTCAGCTGTAATATTTGCTTGTTCTTTTTTTAAAAACGATTCATAAGAACGAACTCTATCCGTGATAAGCATACTAGCTTTATCTTTAATTCTTGCAAGTAGTTCATCAATTTTGCATAATTGTTTAAGCGCCTGTTCACATGTTGCTCTTGCTGCAATTGAAAGTGCTTCATAATTTATTGTTGCTGCATGACTCATGCTTTCAACACCTCCTTAAATACAATATCTGACCATTTGATTATATTACCAGAATCGATAACTACCTCGGCACTAGTTGGATGAATCAAACTATTTCTTGTTTTTCTTAATTGATGCAATTCTGGAACGAACACTTTCAATTCTTCCTCATCTTTGAGTTCATTAATCATAGATTCAGTGTTACCACTTAACTTATACTGATTCTTAAGTATCCACTCGAGTTTTGCAAAAAGATATACAATGGCAGTGAAGTACTCTTTTTTGTTAATCTTCGATGTGATAAATGTTTTATCAATACCTTTGGGATTATTAGTTGCATTTTTCTCTTCTGTAAACAAGCGACTTAAATACTTGAAATGCTTATCAAATTCTTTAAGTTCTGTAAATGCACTGACATCAAATTTCTCATACTTGAGCAATTCTTCAAGTTTAGTAGAAAATCCGCTGTAAACCTCTTGAAACTTCGTTCGGTCGATATCTTCCTTAATGACGAACTCGTTAGGTTTTCTAATATCTGTTAATCCCCTCAGTTGATTCAAACTGAACTGGATTGTCTTTATCAAATTTGAAAAGTTACCTATTGTATTAATTTTTTCATTATTGATGATTTTTTGGATGAACTCTTTCAAAGTATTGATTTGAGAAAAAATATCATTGAGTGAATAATTGAGAGATTCTAATAATTGAAACAGTTTCTCATTCTCTACATTGGGATTGCTTTCGATTATTTTATGTATCATCAAAATATTTTGTATGTTTAGATATTTAATCAACCAACCACCTATGGCAATCTGATGCTCAATCGTCTTTATCGGTACGGTGTTGAAGTATTCATCAAATAGATTCTGTGCTTTTCGATTAAACCAATCCTTAATAAAAATAATGTCCGTTGTATCTTTAATCTCTTTTAATGTATTAATACTTCCCTCGATATCATTGTGTAAGTATTTATCCAACATCCATTCTAGAGTTTGTCTATCGTTTAGAGTTCTAAATATATTTAGACATTCTTTTACATTCTCAATGGAATAAGTCTTAAAAAACTCAATAAGACCATTGGTCATCACTTTTCTTTCAAAATTCTTAAATGTCGTTTCAACTAATAAATTAATGTTTATTGTTCCTTTTGTAGACTTGTTGAATAGAGGAATTTGTACAGGCATATATGCGTTTATTTTTTCTTGACTGTTGATGTGAATTGTCTCAATGTTCGAGTTAATCCTTGATATCAACGAACTGGCTTGGATGACATGTGTTGTTTGTTTAGGTATGTAATTTGATTTAGTAATTATTACTGGTGCTGTTTTATTTAAGATTTCTTCATAATCTTCAGGAAGCATAAGAACACCATCGCTAATGGATGTAGCATCAGATAGTAAAGGTTGATTACTTTTAAATTTGAATTTTCTCTTAATACCTAAGCCCTCTGAAATTAATTGATTATCATAATACTTATCAAAAAACGATTGTAATCTATCATTACCGAGCTCAAAGTCAATCGTATGCTTCTCGTTATCGATAGATAATGTAATTGGAAATGTAGTGTAAAAGTATTCGTTGTTCATAATTGAAACATCGGTAATGAT
The DNA here is from genome assembly GCA_023431045.1 of Bacillota bacterium. GTDB lineage: Bacteria > Bacillota_I > Bacilli_A > Acholeplasmatales > Acholeplasmataceae > Acholeplasma. Next base: position 26,214 of record JAEYXZ010000094.1, read on the forward strand.
TTCATCTTTTTTGACGATAATTCCCTTGCCCTTAACGCTATTAAGATAATCTTCTAGTTCATTTACGTTCCTATATTCAAATTGCTCTGCCAATTTATTGGGTAATATGGAACTGTCGATTTTGCCTACTTTCCAATCAGAAGGAATTTTATCCATAAATTGATTATTTGCTGGATCATAAAATAACTCTTGTTTAGACTCTGTAGTTTTACTTGCTGGGATAAGTTCATCCCTAAACACTTTTTTGCCTTTTTCAGTGAATACAAAATTACCAACTAAATATTCAGCAAAGTAAGCTCTATTGTAATCGTAAGGTGTGCACTTAATAATTTCCAACTCATTGATTAAATTATAAATTTCATCAGCGAAAATACCATGTAAATCACTAGGTACTCCAAATTGAATAAGCAGATTGCTCAATTTGGTTCTTTTGTTTGCTGACTCATTAATTAAAACTAAGATGATATAGCTTATTCCGGTAGGCTTCGATACTTCTGTATGTTGGATGAGTGTTGTCAATTTCACAATCGGAAATGGGAAAGAAGTTTCAAACTTGTAAATACTCATTTGCCAGTCCCCCTTTCTTTGATGATATCAACATCATCTAATACTTTTCCGTATGTTTTAATCGTATCTATAACTTTCTCATAGACTCTGAAATTCTTTTGATCATTACGAGCATCCCCCATCACATCGGGTAAATCAATGACACCTTTTTTCATCAAGTAATCTTTGTTACCAACAATAATCAGTAATCTACGCGCTCTAGAAAACGCAACGTTTATTCTTTGGTATGCTGTAATAAATCCAGGGTTACTCTTGCCCGGTTCCCTTGGATTTCTAACCATAGAGACGATGATAATATCCCTTTCATCCCCTTGAAAATCATCCACTGTACTCACAATTAACCTTGAATCACTGTTCTCATTGAATGATTTAAAATTGGTTAAGTTGCTTGATTTACGCTTCTGCTTGATAAGTTGTGCTTGATCACCATATGTACATATAACACCAATGCTCATGCGTTCATCAATACGCAAGTTTTTATTCACTCTTGGACTAAAATCTTTGTTTTTTTGATAAGCTTCATCTATTTTCTTGAGCAGTTCAATTACAATATCCGCTTCACCTTTGTTTTGAATCGATGTGGAATCTTCAGAGCGACTTTCATAATCTTTGCTATCAATAAAATAGATATGTTTATCTTGTTCAATGATTAATCTTTGATTGCCTTCAACATTTAAGTAGTGTTTCTTATGACTGTTTTGGGCAACATCACCTAATTCAAGATTTTTATTATAGAAATGATTAAACACATTCATAATATGTTCATGACTTCTATATTGTTTTGTCAGCATAATCTTATAATCATTAGGAGCCTTTTCAAACAACATCTTGAAGTAGCTATTCTCATACATTTCGGTATAGCGCTTGTTGATTGTCGGATTGATTATGTCTGGGTCTAACCCTTCGTAATCCTCATCTCTAAAATTACGATACTCATACATTGGAGGTAACTGACGATGATCACCGACTAGTATGACTGTTTTCCCATACAAAATAGGAATCAATAATTCGATAAAGCTTGATTTACTAACTTCATCAATGATGACAACATCAATGCCTTGTTTTCTTAGGTCTAGTTCTCCTAAATTATACGCTTCAAGCTCAGACATTGATTTTTCATCAAATCTATCACGACTGCTTGTGGTAGTTCCAAATAAATTGACTGTATCAAATAATGGTTTTGTATAATATTTTCTATCTTCAAGGATAATCTCTTCTCTTTGAATATATTCGCTTATCTTTTTATAGACAGGTATCTTAGTGCGGTTTTCCGTTTCTTTTTCATTAAAGTTCAATTCCAAATCTTCCCATTCACTCTGAATGAGTTGAATTGCTTCATCTACTGTTTTGTAATTGGCAACGATATCAAATTGCTTTAAGAAACCTTCAATCTTTATTTCTAGTTTGTTTTTGCTTTCTTGATAATCATGGTAAGATTGATTCTCACGTAAATCTGCAATTGTATTCGAAATATCTTTTAATTTAGAATCAATTTCAGCTATTTGAATGTTAATTTGGGCTATTTTATCCTCTTGTTTTTGCGCTTGGCTGCTCAACTTGTTGGTATGCTCATTTTTAACTAATAACAGGTTTGTTTGGAGTTTATTAAAATATGAGATTGCATCCTGCTGATGAATACTTAACCAGTCACCATTATATATCTTGTCAATGGTCATACCAGATATGTCAAGATTATTATCCAATTTATCCAATTTATTCTTCACTTCTTTGAGTTGTTTTTGCTTATCTTTAATTGAATTGGTGATTTCTCCATCACTCATATCTATCATTTCTTGAATTTGTTTTATAAGTACTTGTTTTTGCTCCTGTAGTACATAGGAATCTTTATTGGATTGAATATCTCTTAACTCATCAATGATTTCTTGAGGTTTCGTTGTAAAGATAGAGCGAATAAATTCATCAAGATTACTCACATCAAAAACCGAATCATCAATTTGACTTCTAATTGACTGTTTATATTCATTGATAGTCTGCATATCGAGATCTTCATCGTAGGCAAATTGGTGGTTTTGAATTCTTTTATACGTATTTACATATTTGTCTTTGTCATAGACATATGATTCCTTCTTATCAACAAGTGAGCTTCTTGCTTCCTTAAGTTCATCAAAAGAACGTTCATAACTAACGATGTCTTTAGATATTTCATCACTTTTAGTTTTATTTTTAATAAGTAATTGATTGAGAAGTTTTAGTTCTTTAAATTCTTGATCAAACTTATCTTTAAAATCTGAAAAATTTTCATATGATTTAATTGTATTCTTCATTTGTTCAGCAATATTTAAATAGAGATTATCCACTAAATTTTCAGGACTAAAATCGCTGTCTTTGCCAGACTGTGAAGTCATTAATCGAATCGGTCTAATTTCAGCTATTTTTGGTAATCGCTCAAATACATTATCTATTGCCTTATGTGTTTCACTTGAAATCAAGACCTTTTTTCCATCCTTAATCAAATGGCCAACAATCTCTGAAATAACTTGTGTCTTACCTGTTCCAGGAGGACCTTGCAGCAAGAAAACACCGTTACTAGTAACAGCTCTTTTTACAGCTTCTTTTTGTTTGTCATTTGGTTTTTCTAGAAACCAGTTCCACTCACGATTTTGATGTATGTTTGGATTTAGATCTTCTGGGGAAAAGAGGAAAGTTGACAAATAGGGATTTTTTACATTACCTTCAAAAAATGATTCAAGAGCATTTCTTTGTCGGTCAATTTTCGCTTGTTCAGCTCGATTATTATAAATTAGATAGCTATATTTCTTATTGTAAAGCGCACTAATCACCCCAGATTGATTTTCTGGATCAGTTTTAAAATAGAGAGAAAACCGAACAATTGTATCATCATGAATACGTTTTTCTATCAATACTTTTAATTCGTCCTCAAGTTCTTGTTTCTTAGTAATCTTATCTTTTCTGATTGTGTCCTGGTAATTTGTCTCTAACTGCTTTTTCGTTTGGTTAGAGAACTCACTTAGGCTTTTCTTAAGTTCGCTGTGTAGTTCATTTTCTCTTGTTTGAATTAATCTTTCGTTTCGATCAACATACATTTGTCTAAGATCTATATTCTGGTGAGCATTTTTGATTTTGTTATCAAACGCTTCTTTATATTCATTAATTTGCTTCTTAAGTATTTCTTGTTTATCTTTATTCTTCTCGTTTTTTAATCTTTGGTTAATAAAGTTAATCTGTTGATCAAAATCTTTTTTAAGCTGCTTTTTTATATTTTCAATAGCATTGTTGTACTTTTGCTTAATTGAATGGTCATTCATCTCCTTGATATCATCATCAAGCTTACGATTAATCGAATCGCTGTACTGACTTAGTTCTCTATTTAAAGCTGTAACTAATTCTTGTTCTTTGATTTTCAAAGCTGCAGATGTTTCTTTTTCAATTTTTTGTTGATATAAAGTGTCTATTGCAGCAAGTTGATCCTTGATCATTTTTGCATATTTTTGTTCAAGGTCTGTACAATCCGGTTCAATTTCACACTTAATAATCTTAAAACGCTGTTCTAGTTGAAAACTATTTTTTATTTGTTCGCTATATTTTTCATTTCTAGGAGGAATTTCTGATAATGCTAAATTATCACGAGCAAAAGATCGAATGCTCGTTTCGATTTTGTTAGTTTTACGATTTCCTTTCTCAATTGACTCTTCTAAAAACCTCAGACGATTGTATTCTATATCTACTCTGATCAAATGAAAGTGTTCAGTATCATCAAGTTCTTTTTCTAAAACGATGAGTTCACCTTTTGAAAACTCATTATGTGAATCTAAAAGATGTGCATCATATAATTCCGAATTTTTCTGATATCTTCTTCTATTGATTGAGAAAGCCTCTTTATACTCTACATTCGAAATCGTAAAATGTCTTTGGGTTTGAGTTTGTAGGTAGTATTCTCTAAACTTCAAATACTCATCCCATGTTTGATAGAACTTGGTGACCGAGTCAAAATTTCTCACTGGATAACTTGTTTGAATTAGGTTAAGTATTGTGTTTGGTGAAAAATAAGTTTCATTGTAGTCGATGTGTTGTATGGACCATGTGTTTCTTTGAAATGCAGAACAAGCGTAAGAGTTCATAATCAAAGTTTCACCATGCTTTGTAAAACCTTCATCAATGAGTTCTATCCCTTTTACAGACAGCATTTTAAGTTTCCCACCTTCTATGATGTCTCCAATCAAGATAACACTCATATTGTTTGGTAGTCTTTTAGAGAACTCATTTCCATCGGCTCTAAGAACTACATTCCTTAAAAAATTAGCGGTTGCACCTTTTACGACTTCTCTTTTGTAGTTCGGACATGAAATGTAATATCGCTTAGGTAATCCTGAAGGGAATGCATTCTCAATAAAAGACCTGATATCACTGAATCTCATATTCAAAGGCAACCTGTTGTTGATGAGTTCATACTGTTCTAACAAAGGTGTACTGTATATATTTTTGTTTTTAAAGTTGTTATTCTCTTTTTTTTCTAAATTTGAGTAAAAATCTAAAAAAATTACCTGCAAAATGTCCACCTACTTTCTTAAAACATTTTTAGAAAACACTGCATAAACTTGCAGATAATCTAAGAAATTTTTAATCTCTAGGGAGTTCATCTCACTGGTAATTTCAGAAATCTTATCGATGATCACTTTTTTTGTGATGTCATCTAAATGTTCAAGTTTTATTGTAATTGCTTTAAGGTTCTTGAATGATTCCAATTGTTGGGTTGCATCATTCAGTCTTTTTTGAAGTGTTTCAATAGCTATCATGTCTTGAGTAGCTTTTTCTTCTTTATCTTGAAGAATACTATCTATTCTTTCCGTGTATTTAACCAATACATTTTTATCATTTTCATCCAAAAGACGAGATAACTCATCAACGTTTTCTTTTCCAAACAAATAAAAAATCTTATATTGTTTGTCATTTGGAATTTGATCAAATGTATCGAAATTACGATAATTATATATCGTTGCTTTACTGACTTCTAGATATCTTGCTAAATCATTGACCTTAATAGAAAATTTAGTTACTAGACGTTCAAATAGTTTTGTCTGAATCATAATAGACACCTCTTTTTATCGTTATATTATCATTATACTATTAGAATATTTTAGAAACAATATCTTTGTTATAATTTAATCATTTTTTTCTATTTTAGATGTCTTTATGCTTTTTTATACTTTTTTGAAGTTAATATGATGAAATCTACTTTATTTATTTTATTTGTTCATATCTATTAGTTAGTTATATGTACTTCTTATCATCGACTTCGTGATTTATATTATTTTTAGGCTACAAATTCACATTAAGCTCACGGAATCATATAAAATAGCTAAATACTATGCAATCAAAAGATTCTCTAATGCTCTTGAAAAAGCAATGTATTGCTGATTATTACTCATGTTCTTTGTGTACACTAAAACAGTATTAAATTCCAATCCTTTAGCGTCATCAATATGCAATATTTGATCAGCACTTATTTGATTAGTTGGTATTTGATTTTCAATGATGAATTTCTGTTTATCCTCATTGGCAAACAAGATTGCATCTACCTTAATCCCATCAAATACTGATCCTCTTACAACCAGACCATTTTCAAGTCCCAATGCGATCATTTCCATATTCAAAACTTCATTGATATGCTGAACTATCGGTTTTCCATTTCGATAGTTTTCGTTTAATTCGTAATACTTATGATCTTTTTTTAACATCTCCCAATTATTAAATCCTGCGGGAGAAGTAACTTGATTGATGTCTCCATAGTAATTCATATGAGCAGATGAATGTATTGACTTTAAAAGTTCTAACTCAGTGATTGCATACTCTTGAGCTTCATCTATCATTACAAGACTTATCGGATTAAACTCAAAACCAAACTTGTTCATTAATGCTAATCGCAAATAGTAATAGTATTTGTATTGATTATGAAATCTAACTTTACTTTGATATTTTTCGTGAATAAGTTCAATCTCAGGGACCATAATACTTTCAAAATACTTATTGAAATCCAAATCTTCATCTTTTTGTAATGATATCATTTGGGTTTGTTCCTTGATCAATCCTTTGTACTGCCCATAATTTAGCACATATTGTTTAAGTAAATCAACATTCTCATTAAGTTGATTCAATTCGTTTTCATATTCAAAATACTCATTATCTTTCATGTTTCTTAGTGCTTCTTTTTTTGTTTCAATTTCTTTGATTATTGGATTAATGGTATTTAATAAAAAATGTTTTGCATTGATCAGTTTTTGTAGATCTTCATCAGACAACTTGTTATTCTGTAGTTTTCTCAGATCTTCAACCAATAATTGAATTTTTTCGCGATTTTTGTTTACAAGTTCTTTCTTGTAATCAATCATGTACTGTTCAATAGAAACTTTGTCATTTGAAAAAAATCTAATTTTGTATGATTTTGATTTTGCAACCAGTGTTTTAATTAAATCATCGTTTAATATCTCTTCAATATGTTTATACTTCTCATTTAATAATTCTATTTGATTCTTTGTTTGATAAATATCTAAATCTAAATCATCATTAGCTTGAATAATGTTATTTAATTTAAAATCAATTTGTTGGATTTGTTCAAAGGTTAAGTGTTTTTCTAAATCATGTTCATTGTTTAATAAAGGTTTGATTTTTTTGAGTTTATCATTTAGTTTTACACTGATTAATTCATCAATTTCATTCTTTAGGACAAGAAATTGTTCATGCTTTTTATATATTTCAGCCAACTTTGTTTGTTTAATGTTTTCGACATCATCAAGCATTTGCTTTCGGATTTTCATCTCAATATCAAGTAAAAATTCTCGACTATATAAAATGTCGATTATTTCTTTTTGAATGCTATTTTCGCTTTTAAGATTAATAGATTTCTTAAGTGGAAAATGTTGATTGATGTGGTTAATATATAGTTGAGTCATTGATAGTTTATCAATGCTATCCAAACCTAATTGATTGGATAAATCTTGAACGAATTGGTCAAATATACTACTAGGTGTGACAATTTTAATGCTCTCTGGTTTCAATTTCTTGTAGTTGTAAATTAAATAAGCTAGTCTGTGAAGGAGAATCATTGTTTTTCCCGAACCTGCACATCCTTGAACAATAATATTACTTTCAAACGGCAACCGAATGATTTCGTTCTGCTTTTCTTGTATAGATGCAATAATATCTGTAAAGTAAGGCGTTTCCTTCTTCTTTTTAAGTACACTCAATAGAAAGGGATCACTGATTGTATCTTTTTGTTCTGATTTTCTTTTTGTCAATTCATTATATATACTTTTAATCTTACTGTGATCAATTTCAATTTTTCTTATCAACTGAGTTTCATACTTAGATCCATTCAATTCAAATCTGTATGGCTTTTCATAAAAATAATTTGCAATCGGAGATCTCCAATCAATAACCAATGAATTTGTCCCAATGTTAACCCCTTGATTTCCAATATATAATTGAACAATATCTATGCTGGTTTGCTTGCTTTGGATGAGATCAAGTCTACCAAAATACGGATTTCCTTTGACGTTATTTAATTCTTTTATCTTTGTTTCGTAATGGGCATTCATTCTTTTAATACTTTGTACACGCTCAATATCATCATAGCCCTCTCCAGTAGAGCCCGGTCCTATTGACTTATCAATTTTTTCTTCGGTTTTGATGATCTCCTGGTTAATGATTTCTATAGTGTTATCCAATTGTAAGTTTTCCTCCACATAATCACTTGGAGATCCTACAGATGAGAAATATTTATCCTTATCATCCGATTGTCCATTAATGATCATATTAAGACCCTCTTCAGATATAACGTACTTTTGTTGCAAACCATTTTTTTTAATAGAGATCAACTTTCTATCAATGAGATCATCAAAAAGAACTCCTAGTCCTTTTATCTCTTTTTCATCGAGAACACCATACTCAGGAATGTCATTATAGGATGAACAAATAGAATTTTGATCTCCTTTTAATATGCAACCTATCATGGCTAGTGATGTATTAGCTTCCCTCTTGTTTAACTGATGCAAAACTTTTAGAATCAATTCATGAGTAATCATAAATCCCCCTAGTTATTGTATTAAGTATTTTTTTACAATACTAATGATATCGTCGCCAAATCGATCAATTTGATCCATTCTAAGTCGACATTCAGTTCTCAATTGTTCATGTGAAGTGGGTTTTGATAAAACAATACTTTCGAGTTGTATATCTTTATAGACTTCATAAGGTTTAATGAAAAGTTGTTTATATTTGAATTTTCTGTACTCAATTAATTCTTCCTTAAGACCCAATTTGTTATTTACTTCACCTGGGGTTGAAATTCTAAGTAATTTCGGGTCAATATTTGCATAGTAATCACTTAAAAATAATTGATAATTATCCCCAGTATTCCAGTTACTTCTGCACAATAAAAGAATTTGTCGAATGATTCTATCATAGTAATAATTATCACTCTTTGTAAAATGACCAGGTCCAAAATTAGGATTCTCTTTTTTGAATTTCTCATAACTGTTTTTCACAAATTTATCATAAATGAAATCGAATAATTGATAACTTGTATGCTTACTTGAAAAAAGCGTCGGGTCAATAAATACATCGATATATCCGATATCATTAAGTGTCATCCAAGATGGAAACTCTGGAAGGTTTGCATAAGACGCAAACGTTGGAATTGATAAAAAGTATTGTCTAGCCTTGGCATTGATGAATAACTTAGCTAAAAATCCAATAATACCATAGTACATAAAAAGGCTATTAGAAGCAATTGCAACTTTGATATCATCATCACTGGTTTTTTTAGTATGAGTCTTCCAATCATTAAACGCAACTTTGATATACTGGAGCGAAAGTAATAGATTATCACTATACTGACCTCCGTAGATCAACCGATAATTTTCTTTTTTCATCAGCATCGCTGATTTTGAATTTTTTGCAGAACCAGGTCTCTGATAGACAAATGAGAATAACATCTGTCCGACTTCATCGTTGGATGCATTTTGCCACTTTGCAGGATATGTGATGCGATCGATCTTTTCGCCACGTTTGACGTGTAAAAAAACATCAATTCTCTTGAACTGAATTTTCAGTCTTCGCTGTTCTGAGCGGTTGGCAATTAAATCTCGTGCTTTTATAGGTTTTTGAGTGTTACTGGTTTCTGCAACCCGAGCTAAGAAATCTTGATTTGTTTCTTCATCATCAGTTAAAGGTAATATAACCTTGCATAAAATAGGGAAATCATCACTAAATGCTGTGTTTCCTATTAGATTCGTTGTTTGACCACCATTAACTATTGAGAAATTTTCTAATAACAACTCTTGACCTTTTACTTGGTAGTTTGAACAAGTGATGATTATACCATTATTAAAATACCAAAAAAGATGTGGTTCAGACACAATACTTTTCTTGATTTCTCCATCAATTTTTGAAGATTTTACATAATATCTTAAATTACTTGAGAATAGACCTTTTGTCGCATATTTAAGATATATCTCTTTTAATGATTTTGCACTGATTGATACGACCATAGACTTTTCATGACCGTGTATCAATTTTTCTCCGTTATCCATTAAGAATAAAACACCTTTATCAACACTTAGTCTTGGATTATCAATATCATCTATTGTTTCAAGAATATCATCTCGAAAGTAAATGTTGAAATTCGCGTTTTCTACTTTACTTTTGAACGTTGTTACTACTTCTTTGAATGTTGCTCGATCTTCAGATAAAACTTCTACATCACATAATAATTGAATTTTAATATTTGAATCGTATTCAATCTTGAGTTCTTTGAACTTATTCAAAACTGATTTGTGCTTACTTGTTTTATTAATTGCATCTATAAGATGTATGTCTAATTGAGATATTAAAGACTTTAAGTTCTCTTCATTTAATTGGTAAGGATCTCTGATTGTATGAATAATCTCAAATGAATCCTCATCTAATTCAGACGACATTACAGCATCAAATAATTCATCTTCGACGATGGTTTCTTCTATTTGCTCAACATAGGTTTCATCAGCGTTATAATAATTATAAAATACATAGAGTCTTGGTAATAGTTCAAAATTTTTAGAGTCTTCATCGATACTATATATTCCCAAATCTCTATACATTAAAACCAACTTGTCATAATAAGATTTCATAATCATAACTCTCCATAAATGTGATGATGAATGTAGTAATCAAACCAACTTTTAACTGTACTTGCTCTCCTCATGAGTGTTGAATTACTTAATGAATACCACTCTTGGATAAATTCGGCAATAACTTGAGATGAAGGCAACTTTCTATTTTTTTTAATAAATTCATCTATTAACTTAAAAACGGGTTTTTCAATCATAATATTTTTTAAAATTACAAGTTGATCGTGCTTATCAATAACAGGATCATTGATAAATTTACCCTTTAATGTAAGTTCATTTTTTCGAGAAATAAATTCAAAATAATAGAGCACATTAAGATAATAATCCACTTGTCTTGAAACAATATTTAATTGATCAGCAATCTCTTGTTTAGTGATATTCTTGTTCTCACCAATCAACGCTAGTACTTTCAAAATTAAATCAACACTATTTGCCTGTGGGAATATTTCCCTTCTTCCATCCATAAATGAGAACCTCCCGTGCATCTTTTCTATACTCTGGTTTAGAACCTATATAACGTTTTACATTATAATAATTAATGATATATGTGGGATCTATGAGTTCATAATTTTCTTCACTAAAGAGTTCAATGACATTTTTTGTTGCATGATTACTAATCAATACATGGCAACCTCTTTCAATCAGATCATCACAAATTCTCTTTAGTCGCTCGAGATCAAATTTTGTAAACCCTTCTTTTTGATAGTCACTGAATCCTTTTTCTTCATAATCGTACGGTGGATCAAAGTAGATAAAATCTCCATTCTTTGCATTAAAGACAGACTGAGCAAAGTCTACATTACGGATCTCGACATCATTGTTTTTTAAATACTGAGAGATGGATGAAATGTTATTTCTATCTAATATATTAGGGTTTTTATATGATCCAAATGGTGTATTAAACTGTCCCTTTTTATTAACTCGATATAATCCGTTGAAGCAGGTCTTATTCAAATATATAACTCGAGCAGCTCTTTCAGATGAAGTCATCTCTTCAAATAAAGATAAGTCTCTATCAACCGATCGGATTTGGTAGAAATACTCTTTACTGTGATTATTCTTATGAATCTCTAAATAATTGAGTACCCTTGGTGAGTTATTTTTTATCTCTCTATAACACATCATTAAATCTTCATTTGCATCGTTAATAACAACTTTTGGGTGAGCTAGTTCTAAAAAAACCGAACCAGCTCCAACAAAAGGTTCATAATATGTATTATGCTGTAAAAGATTTTTTTTAATAATCGGTATTATAACAAAGTGAAGTTGCCTTTTTCCTCCTGCCCATTTAAGAAACGGTTTCATTTGTGTCTTCTGCTTCCTGCAATAATTTCTTAACTTTGTTTTCAAGTAAATTTTCCAGATCACTTTCAGTTATGATATCGACATATGTTAAACTACCGATTTGCGATATGTATTTCGCAATCTCTTCAAAAATGGCTGTTGTCATTTTATCTTTATATTTTAGTTCAAATTTATACTGAATTTGTAATACCTTTTTGACTAATTCAGCGTTATTTGAGTATGTACGCCATGTGAGGTTTCTAAAACGTTGGGGATTATCGTTAACATATCTAGTGATCTCGTATGGATTTCCATTTTGTGGTTCATATGTTAAATGTGCTCGGAAAAATAGGCGTGAGATCACACCAAAAAACATTCCTCTGCGAACACTTCCACTACCAAAAAAATAATGATTTTTTAATCTTGAAGAGCTTTTTTTAAGTGGCATGAGTAATTGACATAAGAAATATCCTTTATCAAAGTTGATCCAAGCCCAAAAACGCTCATCAGACAAAACATATGCTGGTACATCTTTGAGTGCTTGATGGATAAGTACAGAATTTTTATATGACAATTCCTTAACATCAAGTTTGGAATCTACAATCAATTCAAAGTCGGGAATCGTGATTTTCTTTACTACATATGGTGTTTTGAACTCTTCTATCAACCATTCATTAGATCCTGGATTATCTAAGATAAATTGAGTATATTTGTCCGGATTACTTTTTATAGTTGCAACGACTTCATCACTCATATAATTGATATTAATCTTCTTCATCTTCGATATCCTCCGTGTTTATGTTACCTTCATTGTACAAATCATCGATTGTTTTGGAAATAGCGTTATCAAAGATCCTTTGTGAGAAGATGAAAGTATCCGTTTTTTCGAAAGTTTCCTGGTCTAATTCTTGATTGTAAAGTTTTTTGTAAACTTTTTTAACAGATATAAACCATTGAAATTGAACTTCAAGATCATCATAAGATACATCTTTGATGTTATTGAGTGACATGGCCAATATTGGTATAGCAAAAATCGAGAAAAAGAGATTTTGATATCTTGTACTGTATTTTAAGCGATCATATTGACGGTATGTATGCTGTGGTAATTTGATAATGATTTTATAGTTTTGATACGTAAATTCAGCTCCATCATCTGGATTATCTATTTTTGGAACTACGACAAATATGGAACTTATTTTGTCATCTTTATCTATATCATGAATGATGTCGATTGAATAGCCATCGTCATATGCAATGATGTCATATTTATCTATGTCAAAATGTGTTCCGTTATAATCTGATACAAAATCCATATCATAGTAGTCATGGATATCTTCAGCAGCCACTGCAAATGAAGTAATATGTAATTTACCATTAAGTTGCTTTTTGTTAATCTCGAAGTTGATCGGATCAGTTTTCAGTTGCAAAATTTTGCGATAAAGGGTATTTGAACACTCAAAATGAACAAAAACGTTAATTTTTCCTGAATTGACCAAAGTTCTGAATTGTTCATTATTTGTTGTGAATTGAATGTTTTCAAATCGAATCTTATGTTTTGCATCAATTTTATCTTGCTCAAAATCAAGTTGATAAAATGATTCCTCATAATCTTGGTGAGGTGTTTTCTTTAATACGGGATATGGAAATAATCTCTTACTCAATAGCATATAGACTTACCTCTGCAGAAAATTTTTCGTCAAAGTTGGTTCTAAATTCAAAAGTATAACTTTTTCCGTTTTCAAGACTAAAATGGATATTCCCGCTTTTTATTTCATGTTGAACACTTGTCTTAACATCAAGAAATTCGAGTTTCCGTTTATTGTTCATATCATCTAAAGCAAAGATACTCATCATGCATTTTTCTTCATCTATAGGCGATTTAACGATAATTGTATATGTCTTTGTTTTTTTATCAGCAATAAAAAATCGATATAAAATTCCCGTTAATTTTGTTGCATTGAAAATGATTTCTTCTCCAAAAAGTGATTTCCCATCTGTAAGAGGGTCATGATTATGACCTTGGTGTCCACCATTTTCTCCATAGTGTTTACCTTCACCTTCTTCATCATTCTTACCTGTGTCGATTTCTAAGCCTTCTTGATCATTACTCTCAAGATAACCTATTGTCAACTGTGATTTGTTAGTTTTTAACTTCGAGGTATGGGTCTTTTCTACTTCGTCAGCTTCACCGCTTGCATTTTCTCCAGTATCAGGCAGATAGTCACCAGCTCCTTCAATATCTGATTCTTGATGGTCTGATATCAGGAGATATGCCTTAATCTCCTCAGCAATCATTTTTTTGAGACTTTTTATTATTTCATCAACAATCTTTTTTTGATCTTTATCCTTAATACGATTGAGCTCCCAATCTGTGTGTTGTGGATTTTCAATCTTACGTAAGGTTTGATTGAGTATATTATCTTCAATGATACACATTGCTGAGTGGGGGATATATGTTAAGTTATCAAAACTTTTAATTTTCATGTATGGGTATCTTATCATTAAACAACTATTGGTTGCATTCGATACCTCTTGATGATTATAACCTTTAATCATGAGTTCAACATTTCCATAGTCTTCTAACTGCATAACTTTCGAATAAACTTTTTTTGATGTTAATAATTCAAATTGAGCTTGAATCATTTTGAGATCCTTACTTCGAATAAATGTTTTCTTATTAATGATATGCTCAATTGTTAATGAATTTATTTCTTGTTTATTTACTGTAACAATCAAATGATTTCTAACAATAGCAACCATAAAACTCTCAAGAACTTTCGAAATAACCAATGATTCCCAATTGTTATAGTCGAATCCTAAAATGTAAACATCTGTTCCGAACTCATCATCATTACGATGAAACCTAGTGTCTAATTCAAATGATTCTAAAATAGGTTGATTCTTATCATTTAAAGAATAGTATCCATTGCCAGACGTTTTCTCTTCTGGGTTTGTCAAAGAATGCGTAGATGCAAATTTCGCAATTCCTTGATAACCAACCTCACCATCTTGCGTTCTAGTTGCGTAGAAGACAGTATTAAACGAACTCGCAACGAATGTCGAAAATTTACCAATACCTTTCGACCCACCAGTTGTTCCTTCTTTAAGTGATATACCGGAACCTTTTGTCAATAAATACCATGGTTTGTCACTACTTAAAGATTCTGAAACACCAATCAAGCCAGTTGTATTAAAGTCACTTATTCTAAGACAAGATATCCTATTTTTTGAAATAGCTTGTGACATACTCTCAAGTTCGTTTTTAATGTTTGTTGAGTGAGACCAATAACTTTTACATGAGTCTATTTCACATTTTAATCTTTCAATCCCAGGTATTTTATTCGCATCAACAGAAAACAGAGAGAATTCAATCTTCACTGGTATGCTTTTGTCTCTTCTTGCATCAATTGAGTTTTGACATATTTCTCTTGCTAACGATGAAATGGGATCCTTTTTAAAGGTTTCCATGTCGGCAGTATCCAACCCCTTTTCTACATCAAAATTATTTGATGGAAACCGCCACTTGTATTCATTTGGCATTTGTATCCTCCCCAATTTCTATAATTTAAATTTTTTTGGGATTTTAGAGTCACTAAAAAAAGACTTCTTTTGATTGTTTAGTTCTTGATCAATTGCATCAAATACAGCTTTGATTTCATCATCTGTATACTCATAAAAAGACTTGTTTTTCAAATTGCCAAGTGATTGGATCATATCTATAATTTTGTTTGTTCTATTCTCAGCAATTCTTTTAAAGTTTTCTTTTCTTTGGCTCATGATGAATACCTCACCATCATTATAACGAATGTTAAATATAATGTCAATATTTCAATAATATTTATAGTATATTATAAATGGTATCACCTGTAAATATTAGTTTACTTCAAGTAGGGTTATTGGTATTAATTCACTCCCTCTATCCGTTTTAAATAAACCTCCTCACAAAATACGAAGAGGTTTATTTTCATTTAAAACTGAACTGATACCAAAAACCTGTACTTTGATACAATATAAGTGTATGCAGGAGGGATCACATGAGTCTTTAGTCACATTAATAATAAATAATTTAAAGTCTTGAAAATAGGGAGTAATTCCCCTTTCTGTATGAAAAAAAGGTCCGATACTATTGTATCAAACCTATGCTTGTTATATGGTGCGGGTGACAGGACTTGAACCTGCATGCCGTAAAGCGCTAGATCCTAAGTCTAGTGCGTCTGCCAATTTCGCCACACCCGCATGGTGGGGCTAGTAGGATTTGAACCTACGGTGACAGGGTCAGAACCTGCTGCCTTGCCGCTTGGCTATAGCCCTACTAAAAGCTATTATAAAAAGATGGCAGGCCCAGCGTGGATTGAACACGCGAATGAAGGAGTCAAAGTCCTTTGCCTTACCGCTTGGCTATGGGCCTGTTTGCTTCTTTGGATTGGGGCGGATAAAGGGAGTTGAACCCTCCAGTGTCGGAGCCACAATCCGATGCGTTAACCGCTTCGCCATATCCGCCATCCTCAGCGCAAGTATGATTATACCAAAAATTTATCATTTGTAAAGTTGAAAAAAGAAAATAATGGTTTTTCTTTGTGAAACAAAAAATATTTGGTATGATATTTAAGAAAGGACATTGATGAAAATGCTTAAATGGATTGGTCGTATCTTATATGTCGTATTTATATTTATAATAATTAGTACTGTAGAACTTGGTTCCGGTGGAGTTCAAGGACTACAAAGAGGGGATTATGCTGTTGCTCATGTTGTCTCTGCAAAGGATGATGATGGCAATTATGATCCACATAAAGCTTTAGCTCATTTTACATCTGCAATTAATATTTATTACTCAAATCAAGTAATCGGAAGTTTCACAACAGTTGGAGATGCAACCCTTGATGATCAGTATGAAGTTGGTTTTGAATTATATCCCTTTGTTTCATTAATGAAACATAGTGAAATTGATATTTGGTTTGATGGTTTCTTCTTCGTCTTAACAGACTATAATGAAGATGCTGTGAACTATAGAGTTGAGATTTCTGCGGTTAATACTTCTGTTGAAGATGGTGATCGTATTATCTTAACGAATGATGACTTAACACGTGCTGGCATGATTTATTTAATGCCTGATGATTTTTTCCAAAACTCTCGTCCAGCTTTAGTCACCTACATTGAGAATTCTTCTTTCTACCAAAAAGACCCAGATAAAGAAACAGCAACATCATTTGAGTATGATATCGTCTCAATTAGTATGTATGTTACCCTTCCAACTGAAGTTGAAGGTGAAACAAAAGAAACTTATATCTATCGTATTACAGATCAGTCAGAAGCATTTGCTGGTTCTCCACTTGTTGAAGATGCTGCAATCCTTGATTTAAAGGCGGAAGATTACAATCTTTCTAAGTTAATTGGTGTAGGAACTCCAACAGATGAAGAAGTCACACAATATAATCTAGTTGATACATATCACCCCGCTGATTTCTCACCTTATGTTTATTGGTACTTTATTATCTATGGTGGATACTTTGTCTTAATTATTGTGATTCCTTACTTCTGGTTCTTCCATCGCCGTGTAATGGCTAAGATTAGAGCTAAGAAAGACTTAAAAAACAAAGAAGATATAGCAAACCAACGTGTTCAAGAAGGTAAGCAAATAACTGAAAATGAACAAATCTTTAGTGATATAGAACCAAAGGGCGACGATAAATAATCGTCCCCTTTTTTCTCTATTGAAAATGGTTTTTTGTTATGCTATACTATAAAGGCGCGTGGGGGCATGGTGTCAACGGTAGCACACCGGTCTCCAAAACCGTTTGAGAGAGTTCGAATCTTTCTGCCCCCGCCATTTATAAAAATAATACCAGTCATGACTATGGCTGGTTTTTTAATGTTTGAATGATACAAAGATTTATTTATCTAATACTAAGTTGTTCGGATTCATTGATATAAACATGGAATTCGCGTGCAGAATAATTAGTAAATAATACGCCACCTATATAGTATTCTGGTTCGTGATTTAAATCGTAATCAACTAAGTCATCCCATACTTCTACAACAACACACTTTCCATAAGTACCATAGTACTCTGTAATCCTAATATCAGCTAATGTTGCGTCTTTGATATTCTTCTGTAAATTATGTAGATAAATCAATCCAATTTGATGAATTGTATCTACACTCAATGTATTTGGTATTCTTGGTTTTGGGGTATACTCATCACGTGGTACTGTACCATTATAGTAAAAAGAAATTGCTTCTAAATCTGAAACTGATAGTAATTCTTGACTATATGCTTCATCTAAACTTAAAAAATCTCTACTCGGTGTTTTATCATTCTTACAACTACACACCAATAAAATTATACTAAATACAATAGCAATCCCTAATATTTTCTTTATCATATAACTCTCATTACTTCCTTTTCATATAAAGTCTAAATCAACCAAATATATTGATCAAACAAATTTGCAAATGAAAACATCAACAAAGTTATAAGATACCATGCAGCATCTTTTATTTTCCGCTATCTCCATAATTTTTTAAGACTCTTGCTGATGGATCTTTAACATCTTCTAAACCTTTCCAGGTTTGATTTGGCATCCAAAAACCTGAAATCAAATGTGCATGATTTTTATAGTGTTTCTCAAAGATTTCACGGTATAAAAGAGATTCTTTTGAAATCGGTAGGTTTACTTTATATTGCTTCACCTTTATTGCGTACAAATCATCCGTATAAAGGTTTTCTGCATAGTTTTTAAGTTCATCTACCATTGAGTGACCTACGGCGTCTGAAAAGGCTGCTTTTTGACGCCATAGAATATGATCTGGTAAGATGTTATCTTCATCAAATGCTTTTCTGATTAAATACTTGCCCATATTGTAGGTATTCATCTTTAATCTAGGATTTATAGATAGTACATATTTTGCAAATGACAAATCTGCAAATGGAACTCTCGCTTCTAGTGAATGATAAGCGAGTGTGCGATCAGCTCTTAAGACATCATATAAATAGAGTTCTTTGATTCTTTTAATGGATTCATCTTGGAATGATTTTTCATCCGGTGCAAAATCAGTATATTTATAACCAAAGAGCTCATCTGAAACCTCACCTGTGAGTAAGACCTTAATGTTAGTATTTTCTCTAATATATTTAGCAACTAAGAACATTCCAATACTTGCTCGAATAGTTGTTATATCGTATGACTCAAGTGCGATAATGACTTCTTCTAAAGCATTTAAAACATCCTTTTTAGTCATAATGACTTCATGATGAATTGAACCAATATGATTAGCTACATCTTTAGCATACTTTAAATCAATCGCGTCAACGTCCATACCAATTGAAAAAGTTTGAATGGGTTTATTTAAGTGTTTTGCTGCAACTGCGCAAACTAAAGATGAATCAAGTCCACCAGAAAGTAAAAATCCAAGTGGTGCATCTGCGTGGAGTCTATTGATAATTCCATCAGTTAATAATGCTTTTAGCTTAGGAAGAATTTCTTCAATGGTATCAGTTGATTCTTGTTGGTCGTAAAGATCCGTAAATGAAACAA
>JAEYXZ010000120.1 GCA_023431045.1 Bacillota bacterium
CCTTTAGGAAGACCTTGCACGATTGTGACCGGTAATGCTTTATTATCATCTAGTTTTGAAATCTTTGAAAAACTGACTTGTTTTCCATTAATTGCTAATTCAACAAGAAAACAACTCCCATTTTCACAAATCTCAACTTGGTCTTTATCCTTAAAACGAATGACATTAAGCATATGATGAATTTGATCTTGATTAAATTGTCCTGTTTCCTGATCAATAAAATATCTTTGCATCAAATGACCCCCTAACTAAAGAAAAAAGTATTTCGCCAATCAAGGGAAATACTCTTTTGAATTGTCTTTTTTGATTAGATGAGAAAGAAACGATCATCGACGAGACCATTACTGATAACGACGAATAAGAATAATGCAACACCGAGTCCTAACATCGTCCAATTAAGTACTAATTCAGCACCTTGAATCTTACGATTTTTGAACAATTCTTTGTTTCCACCAGTAAATGCATCCATCACATCTTCATTTGAAGATTGTAGAGCTGAAACTAGTAAAATAGCGACTGATGCAAAAAGAATTAAGTAGTCAATAAATAACATTGGAAACACTCCTATCTAACATGCTAAATTATTTTAACTTAAAATGAGAGCTTTGTCAATGTATCTATAGATAATAAATCGAATATCTCTCTTAAAAAAGAAATAAATGACTCTGATTCATCATTTTGAATCAATTTTACTGACGTATGAAGATCTTTATTGATTAAAGTGCTTAAACTTTAGATGTACATTTTTATTATTATATAATAAGGGTAGTTGATAAGTGAATGAAGGATATCCCATGATTTGGCGTAATTTATCTGATTTGTCGGTATTTTTACACAGGATCAATTCATCCGTATAATTTTTTATGACATTCAAGATAACCTGTGATATAATGTTTCTCGTTGTTGCAATAAACCGAAACAAAAGGAGTAAAAGATTACATACATCCTCAATCTCTATATTTATAATATAGGTATCATTTAACAAGGGAGTTAAATGATTGATTGCGCAATGTTGTAACAAAAAGTAAACATGGAAATTGTTCAATTAAAGCTGGGAGACTTAAGAAGCAATTGTTATGTCATATCCGAAGGTAAGGAATGTTTTATCATCGATCCAGGATATGAAACAACAATCGTTAGTGACTATATTAAATCCAGTAAACTAAATCCACAATTCATTTATATCACCCATGGTCATTTTGATCATACCGGTGGTGTCAAACAATTAAAGAACTTATATCATATACCAGTCTATGCACCGCTTGGTGACAAGATATGGATGCAAGATACGATTTATAATCGTTGGATGTATGATATCCCTGTTGATCAGTTCGTGATTGATGGTGACGAAATAGATTTTGCTGGTCATTTATTTAAAGTGATTGAAACGCCTGGTCATTCCAAAGGATCTACTGCTTTATATGAGGTACCAAATCTTTTTGTCGGTGATACCTTATTCTTTGAAGGAGTCGGACGTACCGATATACCTTTTGCTGATTTTGATGAGTTAAAAGAAAGTATCTTAAAACTCTATCAACTTCCTGATAATACAGTTGTATTCCCAGGTCATGGTAAACAAACGACCATCGGATATGAGAAACTCAATAACCCATATGTAAAAAACAACCAATAATTTTAAAAATCATTGGTTGTTTTTATTTTTGAGGATAACTAATGTTTCAATGGATGTTGTTTGTGGAAACATTCGAACAGGAACTAGCTTTTCGATGTCATAGGCTTCTTGTAACACTTTTAAGTCTCTTGTTAAAGTTGATAGTTCACATGATAAATAGATCAGTTTCTTAAATGACTTCTGATTGAGTACTTGTAGAAGTGAGTCATGTAATCCTGCTCTTGGTGGATCAACAACTAAGATATCACCGGTTAAATTAGGAAGTATTTTTTCAGCATTACCTTTGATGATTTCATAATGACCTTGATGATGCTTCTTGTTTTCCTGTGCAGCGTCAATATTAGCCTGATTGTTCTCAATCATAATAACTCTCTTAGCTAAATCACCAATATAAAATCCAATAGAACCAATCCCAGAATAACAGTCAATCACGGTTCCACCTTGAATTTCTTTTCGGATATATTCATAGGTCTTAAGCATGACATCGCGGTTAACCTGCATGAATGATTGATCTGATAATTTTAGTTTTAAGCGTCCAAAATCAAACTGAATTTCATTCTTACCCAAGAGTAGATAAGACTCATTACCAAGGATTGTTTTATCATTAGGTTTAATGTTTAAGGTTAAGCCAACAACCTCTTTAAAGGTTTTAATCTTTTCAACGAGTAAGTCAAGACCAGTAAAAGTCTTTTGAGTTGCCACAAGAGTCATTAATACTTGTTCCTTTTCGTTACTTCTTAAAACCACATGTTTAAATATTTCAGGGTCAATTTCAACCGTTTGTTGCTGTAGTTTTGCAATACATCTTTGGATTGCATGACTATTTAAAATGAAGGTATGAACTTCAGTTAATTGAATCGGTTCTGCTTCATACATTCCTAAGGTTAACAGGGGTTTTGGAAGCACATGATAGACAACTTTGTTTCTATAATTTAGAGTCTGTTGACTTGATATAATTGGCTCAATTGGGCCGTTATAACTGAGTTTACGAGAAAAATGATTGGTAGTGATTTGGGTTTGCCAGTCATTTTGATCTTCATCTCTTAGATGATATAAATCAAGTGATCCAAGT
>JAEYXZ010000001.1 GCA_023431045.1 Bacillota bacterium
AAGTATTTCTTAGTCGAGGAAAGATTTAATGAACATTTCTCTAATATAATCTTTAGTTTGGTACTCTTGTTGTTATCTATATTAAATGCGAAGGCACAAGGGTATGAATGTTCTGTATCATAAGAATCTGTATAGGTGATATGTCCAACGATACCAATGAGTCCATTTTGTAAAATATGGATATCGTTGATTCCACCAGATTCACCACTAATGAAGTGATTCGAGAAGACTTGAATATTATTGAAGGAACTTTGTTTCATTTCATCAAATGAATTATAAGCGGCATGTGCAATCTTACCTGTTCCATAATTTTGACCACTCACCGTATAAAAGGCATGAATTTTATTGGAGTACTCAAAGACTCGAACTGATTTAATAAATGGTGGAAAGACGACCTTTAACTCAAGTGATTTTAGGTTAGGTCCAACATAGAGACAAGATTGTTTATTGTTCTCATCTATTCGTAGCACACCTTCTAGTACATATTGGTTATGAATCATCGCTAAGTGCGGATAATTTACATTAAAGATATTTAAATCCTCTTCAACATGATATAAGAATCCAGTATCTTTCTTTAGTAGAACAAGCTTTGAAAACTGATTGGAATCTTTAATGGATGCGATCATGAATGTTTCTTGATTAATCTCAAATGATGCAGTCGTACTTAATATCTGATTAGCATCCTTACCAACAAAGGATACTTCATTGGTTTGAATTTCACTTTTAGCTTTATGTCTGAAATCAAAGAGTAAGTCTTTAATTTCAGATGGATAGTTGACATATAAAATCTTATTTCTTGATAAAAGAATTGGATTTAAGTACTGTTCGATTGGTTTAGACTTTTCTTCAATAATATGCGTGATTAATGATTGTCTAAATTGCTTTGGAGTCATCTTAAAATAAGCTTTAAAGACTCTTGAGAAGTAGTACTGGTTTTGATACCCAAGCGAATAAGAAATGGATTTAATCGAGTTATTGGTGTTTGATAATTGACGTTGTGCATCAAGCATCTTAACTTTCGTAATAAATTCGATAATTGATTCGCCAGTGTTCTTTTTAAAGGCGCGAATCAAATAGAATTTATTTATGGCGTATTTATCTGAAAGTTCATCTAATGTATAGTTTTTACCAACATTATTTTGTATCTCATCACGAATCGTGAAGACAACTGAATCAATATTCTTTTGAATCGAGTGTTTTGAAAATTCAGGTCCTAAATAACGTTCGATATTAATTAAAATCTCAATAATGGTGTTTTCAACGATTTGCTGATAACCTAAGAATTTATTAGATGATTCTAGATAGACTTTCTCAAATAAGGTCTTAACATGACTACCAATGTCATGAAAGACTTGTTTAGAAAGATCATTAGTCAGACGGTTAATCTGTTGTCCTTTATAGTCAAACAGATTAAACTTTAAGTAGTAGAAGGAAATAGGTTCAGAAATTGAGTGTTCTTCATGAATTTGACCAGGTGAAATAAAGTAAGCATCCCCTGCTTTTACCTCAAATTCTTCCTCATCACAAAAATATCTGATGATGCCATCAATGATAAAGATAAACTCGAATTCCTCTTGACGATGGGGTGGATAGTTATAGCGAATTGCACTATTTTGTAACCCAACTGATAAGAAGGTCGCATTTAAATCAATTCGACGTTTAAATCTTTCTTCTTGAGCAAGAAAGTAGACATTCTTCTGAACATTTTGCATCTGATCACCTCTTAGTGTCATTATATCAATAAAGTATATTAAATGTTCAATATTTATACATAAATTTAGAAAAAAAGTGATTTCATCACTATGAAACGTGTGATACAATGAATGTAAGCCCTATCATAATTTATAAAAGGAAGTCTCTATGACGTTAAAAATCAAACAGTATTTTAAAGACTACAAACAGTGGGATATTGTTAAAAACAAAGGACGATACTTATTATTATTACCAGCCCTTATTTTTATCATTGTCTTTGCTTATATACCAATGGTTGGGATTGTCATTGCATTCCAAGAGTATGACCCAATGCAAGGCTTCTTCGGTTCTCCTTGGACAGGCATCAACAACTTTAGATTTTTCTTCGTTGGTACAGGTTGGATTCAAGTGACTTTAAATACGCTATACCTCAATTTCTTATTTATCATTACCGGAACAATTTTCTCAGTTGGACTTGCAGTAGTGTTCTCTGAATTAAAGAATAAAGTCTTTACGAAAGTAAGTCAAACATTCTTAACGCTTCCGAACTTTATCTCATGGGCAACCGTTGCATTATTCTCTGTTGTGTTTCTAGAATCAGATGGTATTGTGAATAATATCATCACTTTCTTTGGAGGAGACCCAGTATCATTTTATTCAAATCCTGATGTATGGCCTGTGATCTTTGTGATTATTCGTGCATGGAAAGGTTCTGGCTGGGGTGCGATTGTTTATATGGCTGCGATTGCAGGGATTGATAAAGAAATGTATGAAGCAGCTAAGATTGATGGTGCAAGTAAGTTCCAAAGTATCATTAAGATTACATTACCAATGATTGCAGATACTGTTATCTTAATGACCATCTTAGGTATTGGTAATATCTTTAGGGGTGACTTTGGAATGATCTATCCATTTGTTGGTGATAATTCAGCGTTATTCCCGACAACGGATGTTATTGATACCTACGTCTTTAGAGCACTTCGAAGCTTCACCAATTATGGTCGAAGTGCTGCAGTGTCACTTTATCAATCAGTGATTGGTTTCATATTAGTGATCATTACCAATAAACTAGCAAAACGTTATGCACCAGGAGGGGCTTTATTCTAATGCAAAGTACATTACCGATTAGAAAGTCAAAAAAAGTTCCTGAGAGCATGAGTGATAAACTACTTCAAGCAGTCTTTTACTTAATTGCTGCTGCAAGTGCATTCTTATGTTTATATCCATTCTTGCAAGTATTAATGAGTAGCTTTGCTGATGAAGTCACACTCGTTCGAGAAGGATATCAATTAATTCCTTCTAAATTCTCACTTGATGCTTATACAACAATATTTAATAACACCGCGATTCTAAAAGCTTATGGTGTAACGTTATTCACAACGATTGCAGGAACTTTCTTATCTGTTTTTGTGACTGCAATGGCATCATTTGCTTTATCTGGAAAGAAGATGAAATATCGCAACTTCTTTAATACAATGTTTTACTTAACCATGATTTTCTCTGGTGGTTTAGTACCATCCTATATCTTAATTACCAACTATTTAAATCTCCAAGATAATATTTTGGTTTACATCATCCCTTCTGCATTTAATGTTTGGAATATGTTCTTATTGAAGAATTTCTTCAATGAAATTCCAAATGAAATCATTGAAAGTGCGCAAATCGATGGTGCGAGCGAATTCCAAATTTTAATGAAGATTATATTACCACTTTCATTACCAGCAATCGCAACTATCTCATTATTTACAGCGCTAGGATTCTGGAATGAATGGATGACTTCTGTACTCTATATTAATGATCCGAATTTATATTCCCTTCAGTACATGATTGTACGAATGGTGAATAACGTGTCTGCAGCACAAAATATCGGTCAAATTGGTCTACCAGCCGGAATCATTACCGTTCCTGCACAAACGCTACGTCTGGCAACATCCATTATAACCATTGGACCAATTATTCTTTTATATCCATTCCTACAGAAGTACTTTGTTTCTGGATTAAGGGTTGGAGGTGTCAAAGGATAATGACAATTAAAAGATTATTTATCTTATTATTCGTTGGTTTCCTAGCTTTTAGCATTCAACCTAAGGCATTCGCTGTGAGTGATGATTATAAAATCATCGATTACGCTGGGGATGCAACCTTTGCAGCATATCTTACCGATAACCACGAGATTTATGTCGTTGGAAGTAATAGTAATGGTCAACTTGGCCGTGGATTTAAGGATAATAATATCAAGATGAATCCGACTGAACAACCAATCATTGGTAACGTTAAAAAGTTTGCTGCAGGTAAAAACAACTTCATTGTTGTTATTACCAATGACAATCGTATCTTTGGTTGGGGATCCAACCAATCTGGACAACTCGCTCAGTTTGTTACTGCAAATACTAAGGATAATGATTTATTAGTACCAACTTCAATTCCAATCGGTGATAATCTAGAATTTATTGATCTTGCACTTGGTGCAAGACATACCATGATTCTAGATAGTACTGGCGATGTATGGGTCTTTGGTGATAATTCATTTGGTCAACTTGGTATTTTAGAAGAAGTTTCTAATCGAAATAAGATTTTTGGTACACCAACAAAAATCGATGCCAGTTACTTTAATAATGAAAAAGTGGTCCAAATTGCAGCAAGTGAATACACAAGTTATGCATTAACTGAGAATGGTGATGTTTATGCATGGGGTACTGATTACCAAGGACAATTAGTTATTGGTGATGATCATGATATTGAACTATTAGGTACCAGTGAAAAAATGATTAACTATCCAGTTAAAACGCTCTTTAGTGATGTTGTCTCTATTAAAGCACGTTCTGAAAATGTCGGAGTCTTGACGACTGATCAAAAAGTGTTTGTTGCGGGATCTAATACCTTAAAACAATTAGGGATATCAACATTTACAGAATTATTTAGTAATACACCCATTGAAGTCACAGAAAAATACACGAAAGATGGTACTGCCATTGTGAGTGATATTATTGATTTTGAAATTGGTGGCGTTGCAAACTTTATCTTACTGGAAAATGGAAATCTCTTATCGTTTGGTTCCGGTGGATCATATGAACTAGGTTATCCAGTTGCACAAGTTACATCCGTTTATCGTCAATTATCAACCATTATCGCACCAACCAAAGTTATTTTTTATGAACCGATTGACTTAGAGGCAATCGAGAATATTTCTGAATCAATTTACCGAAATCAAATACCACTTAACAAAACGGTTATCATTGATGTTGAGATTGATGATATCGTTAGAACCTCAGGTGATCGAACGATGGTCCGAGATACCGAAGGAAGATTTTGGACATTTGGTAATAATTCAAGTGGTATGGTAGCAAGTGGTAATGTGACAACGGTTGATGCACCAGTTTTATCAACACTTTATCGAGTTGAATTTTATGATGAAGCATTTATCTCAAAGAATTACTTAATTGAACCACTCATTGGTGTGATTGTTACGTTATCACTCTTTGTTGGAATCTTTATCTATTTAGAAATTAAGTTACAAAAACAAAGAAAAAGAGAAAAGCAATTTGTTGAAATGCTTAACTCAAATCAAATAAAAAGAACTTAAAAAATAAGGAGAAGTGTCATGAAGAAAACATTTTTAATGATTACCATGTTATTATTATCACTCGTCTTAATTGCCTGTGGTGGTGATAATGGTGGTGAAACAGAAGAAATTAGATTTTATTTATGGAATGCCGATGGGTCATACCCACAAGGCTTCGAAGAAGTCGTTAATACCTTTAATGAAGGTGCTGGAAAAGATTTAAATATTAGTTTAGACTTTTCATTTGATACCTTAGACGACTATAAAACACAACTCAACTTAACCATGTCTGCAAATCAAGATACTTATGATGTTGTCTTTGATGCCGGATGGATTTATTTAAACGTGTTTGCCAATGAAGGGTATTATTATGATTTATCTTCATACTTTAATAATAGTGCATATCCAGGATTAAAAAATGCATTCCAAGAAGATTTCATTAATAATAACTTATGGAATAACGGTGTTTATGGTATTCCATTAACTGAAACCTTTGGTGAAATTGCTGTCACATATCTTCGTAAGGATTGGCGCGAAGAAGCTGCAAGTGATATCACTTGGGAAAAACCAGCAAGTATTTCAACATTAGATGTTGAAGCTAGTGATCTTTCTAACGGTGTTGATTCCTTTGAAGAGATGGAATATTACCTATACTGGGTTAAAGATAATAAACCTGGTATTACACCTGCATTAAGTAATAGTGATGCAACTTGGGGGGCTTGGGATATCATTAGTGGTCACCAAATGCCAACGAAGTCAGCGGCTGACTTCGTGAATGCTGGAATCAAAAAAGATATTATGATTAAACCAGGTGTCACCGCGGATGCTTATATTCGTAATGAAGAAGTTATGGCTGTGAATATTGGATCATACTTAAATCCGACGAGCGCTGATGGAATTGCTGAATTCCCAGCAGGATTTAATACGGGTGATGATTTATGGCAAGAAAACTATCTCATTGCTCGTCGTTGGGCAGAGGATGCAATCATCTCACCAAATGTCTTAACAACCAATGACTCAGATGCACAATTTAGAGCAGGTAATGGTGGCGCAGTGGTTCAATCAATTGGACAATTTGCTTCCGTTGAACAAGCATTAAAAACGAATAATGCTGATGCAGAACTAGAAATCTTTGTTCATAATATCGCATTAAGAGAAAAATTATCAGGTTATGCTCAAACAGACTATAAAGCATGGAACTTCTTAAGTATTCCAACCACAGTCTCAGAGGCTAAAAAAGATAAGATAATGACTTTCTTCAACTGGTTATTCTTAACAGAAGAAAATCATGACTTATTCCAATACGGTATTAAAGGTACGCATTGGGATGAAGCAAAAGATTCATCCAATAATCCAATCGCAGGAACCGTTACAACAACAGGGATGGAACCATACACCTTTACCCCATATGTCTTAACTTGGAACCCTAGCTACATTCGAGTTAAACACGAGTCAGATCCAAAAGTATTAGAATACTCACTATATATGTATGATTATGATCGCTATACTGGTATTCTTTATTCGGGATTCCAATTTAATACGGCTGCATCAGCAGAATTAACAAATGCACTTAATAACCCAATCTTCGCATCCAGTATGACACAAACGACCCAATACTATTTAGGTCAAGTGAATAACCCAATTGCAAGCTGGAACGCGACCTTATCTGATCGTTATTCAAATACAGCACTTCAAACCGATTTAGTCATTATTCAACAAGCAATACTAGAACAACTTCAAGCATACATTGACAATCAATAATAAAGAAAAGGATTTGTTTATAAGATTTTAGTTCAAACGAAAATGATAAACAAAGTAATGGTGAAAATATGAACTATGTAACTAAACCTATCGCAGCACAAAAACTCATCGAAAGCTATCGACAAAACAAACCCAAAGTCTATCTAAACCATAAGATTCAATTTTTAGGTGTCGATGACTATGATGTCTATAACATCTCCAAAGAATTTGTTTATCAAGATAAACTAATCATCGCTGGACGAGTCGAAAAACGAAACACAGAAATCTGTAAAGTGGCATTCTTTGAGAAACTTTCAGATTATCAATATCGCGTCATTCCTGATGCTGATATCAATTTATTACAAGATCCATGTGTCTCATTTTACAATGACGATATCGTAGTAGGTGGGACTGAGA
>JAEYXZ010000055.1 GCA_023431045.1 Bacillota bacterium
AGTATCCATAACGGTAGAAATGGTCAAAGATAAATAGTAATCGATTGACAAAGAGCTGATTGAGGACCACTGAGATTATTGCGATACCAATCATTACACTTAAATAAATCCATGGAGGTTTAATCGATACTTTGGTTTGAGGTAAATCATTTTTAATGAGTAGTGCTCCAATAATACCACCAACAATCAGTAGTAAAGGAAAGATCCAAAATTCACGGAAAAATAATGATATCATCAAAGAGGCAACTAGTAGTAAGATCGATAAATAATTCTTTATTACTCTTAAACTAATTGTGAACGAAGCCATAAAAATAAATGCAATCGCCATCGGTCCGATATATTTAAATATATCAAAATCAAAGGATGATCCTGACACAAAGGTGTAAAGTAATGATAATAAAGTCATAATCAGTACTGAGGGAAAAGACCATGCCAGCAAAGTCAATAAGGCAAGTTTTGGTCCACCCACCTTATATCCGATTGCTGTAATGGTTTGAGTACTACTTGGTCCCGGTAAAATAGCAGTCAATGCTTTAAACTCTATGAGTTCATCTGCACTTAAGTAGTTCTTCTTGTTGACCATTTGATCAGCAAATATGCCAAAATGGGCTTCTGGACCACCATATGCACCAAAAGCACACACTAAAACATCCTTTAAGAACGTTAGATGTGAAATTTTTGGTACTTGATTATTTTCCAACGATATACCTTCAAGATGAATATATAATGATTAAGATAAATCTCCATGCTTAATGCGTTCGATTAATTCGACTACTTTTAATCGAATTATGTCTCTAGTGACTCGAAAATTTTCAATTGGTTGACCAGATGGATCATCTAGTCCCCAATCTTCACGATGATCATTAGGTACCCACGGACAGTTTGCTCCGCATCCCATCGTAATTAATATATCAGGTACTGGAATTTCATCTAGTAACTTAGGATACTGAGAACTTAAATCAATTCCAACTTCTTTCATGACTTCAACTGCAAGTGGCTTAATTTCATGATATGATTCTGTACCAGCTGAAAAGACTTCAATAACACCAACTCCTAGTTTTTTTGCCCACCCTTCTGCCATTTGACTACGACATGAATTGTGAACACAAACAAATGCAACTTTCTTCACGTAGATTACTCCTTTTAATTGATCATCATCTAAATCAAAGTCATTTTACCATAGATAAAAACTAGTATCAAAATGATACGTTTCTTCTTACAATAATTTTACATGTAAAGGGACTTTGGTAGCCCTTTTTTGCTATACTTCCTCACCCTTAATCATTTTAATTAGTGTTTTTGTAAACTCATCTTGCGGCATCTCTAAAAGTCTCATATATGCCATGAGTGGTAATGCATTAATGACTTCATCTTTTTGATAATTTGATCTTTTAATGACTAATCTTAAGTATTTACCCGATAGACGCTTAGCGTATTGTTTCAATATAATGTAGGTGCGTGCAATATCCATCACAGGATTTCCTAGTTTAACATTTGTCCAATCAATGATTATGTAGTTAGTTCCATCAAACATAATATTAGATGGATGAAAATCAAAATGACACAGTTTATCATCACGCTTAATCTTCTTAAGCGATTCAAGTGCATATTCTTTTAAATCAGTATATGGTGAACTAATAATGCTAGAATAATAATCATCAAGTGCATTCATTAACTTTAAATTTTGATATTGATAGACAGTTAATTGTAACTTAATTAAATCATCTAACCCTTCCTTATAATGATCCCTTTTCATTCGCGTTGTTAAATCAACACCTTCGATAAGATCCATTTCGATGACATTAGAATCAACTGTATAGTTCATAGAAGGAATATTAAGTTTGGTTTGATTCTTAATTAATTGGTGTATATCAATTTCGTATTGAATCCATTCTCTGGGATGTGTCAGAGGATATACTTTATACGCACGTTGATTTAGTTTATAGACTTTTCCGACTCTTCCTTCACCAATGAGTATAGCCTCTTTTATATTAAATGACATCATCAACCTCAGCTACTTCTTTAGAATGTGTGTATTTAAAGCACTCTTATACAGTTCAATTTCTTTCTCATATTTCTTATTAATCGCGTGATAAAGCCACTCAAATTTTTGAGCATAGAGTGGATTTCCTTTTCTTCTTTCTAGTATCACATCATCTGCTGCTTGATATAATCGGTAAACTGATATGCCTGTAGAACTTTCAAATACCCACATCGGTAAGTATCCTTTTTGAGTTAGTAATCCCCATAAATGAAAGAAATTACTAATCGTTGAGGTTGCTGCTTCAATATCAACTTGCAAGATGATTTTTGTATGTTGATTCATATCGATCAACTCAAATCCGAATTCAGGATCTTTATATGATTTACCTGTCCGTAGTTTATATTTTCCATACTCATATAAGACACTTCTAGCATAAACGATATGGGCTTGATCCCCGGTCGAGAAAAACTCTCTTACATTATCAAGATTAGCCGTGTGAAGCGACATCAATCCAAAAACTAATCCTGAAATACCAGAGAATATTGCAACCAATGAGACAATCATCTCTAAGGTCTTATCCGGACTAAAACTTTGGATAATCGCGATGGTAATGGCACCAATTGTAAGCATTAAAATAGATATGATCAAAAGTCTTCTGACATTTACTCTTTTTTTCATTTAATTATCATCCTCGCTACTTATATTTACTTCTATTATAAGTTGCAACAAATAAAAAAACAAATAAAACCTTCAATTAAATAAAAAAGAGTCAAAAGACTCTTAATTTTCATTAATCCAACGCTTTACTTCATTTAGAACATCCATCGTGATTTGATGACCATTTGGATGCTCATAAATGTGTGGGTGAGCCTTAGATTGACTCAAGTTACTAACGAGAATTTTTAATTCTTCAGTTGATAAAAAAGGGTCCTTTGGACTTGTTGCTACAAAGATTTTTGTTTCTGATAAATTAGGGTAGATTACTTTTGGTTCAATTAAAGCTGGACTTAAAAGAATAAACTTCAATGGATAGCTTAATGGATGTTTCAATAAAGATTGAGCAATATTAGCCCCATTTGAGAATCCAATGATATAAATATCTTTTTCATTAAGCTCATATGACTTAATCGAATCATCAATGAATTGTTTTAGGATAATTGTTTCTTTCTTTAGACTATCTAAATCATATTGTCCCATTCCAAAACGTTTGAAGTAACGATTCATACCATTCTCATTCACATTACCTCTAATACCTAAAATTGAAGCAGTTGAATCGATGAACTTTGCAATCGGTATTAAATCATTTTCATCGCCACCCGTTCCATGGAGTAAGATGAATAATTTATTACCAGTACCTTTCTCAAATCGATGGATCATAAATACTCCTTCTTAAAAACTTTATCGCTACGTTTGGTATCAAACATTGATACAACACTTTCAACATATTTTCTTTGATTAACATATCGTGGAGGTAATGCCAAAGTTTCACCTAAGTTCTCATAGGTCTCTTCATGATCAATAAATCCTGGACCTTCGGTTGCAAACTCGAATAAAATGTTTGGATACATTCTTGAATATAATGATTCAAAATAGTATCTGTCAACATATCCAGAAGTTCCAATTCCTAAGCCTCTTAAGTATTCATCCCATTCATTAATATCATCGGTTTCATTAACTCTAAAAGCAAGATGGTGAACACCACCAAAACCTTGTCTCGCTGGTGGTAGGATGATGTTTTCTTCAACTATAACAGCACCACCATTTCCTCCTTCACCAACCTCAAATAAGTGATAAGAACCTTCTTTCATTACTTTCTTGAATCCAAGAATATCGGTAAGGACACTTTCCATTTGATTTAATCGATTGACACGGAGGAAAACCGGTCCTAATCCATAAATCGCATATTCGTTTGGTACTGGTCCTTTTTCCCAAGGTATTCCAGGTTTTACACCAGAAATATTTTCGTCAGAGAATAATGCGTAAGGTTGATCATCAAAATCATAAAAGTAAATATACTTACGATCAAACATGGTTTGAATTGATGTGTGTTTAATTTGATATTTTTCAAATCTCTTTATCCAATAAATAAGTGCCTCATCACTTGGTACTCTAAATCCACTTCTTGAGATTTCATTGGTTCCATGGATTGCTTTAGAAATGCCCTTAAAGTCAAAGAAAGTCATATCAGTTCCAGCATTACCTTGATCATCTGCAAAGAATAAATGATAGGTATTAATATCATCTTGATTAACTGTCTTTTTGACCAATCTCATACCCAATACATAGGTAAAAAATTCGTAGATTTTAGGAGCAGATGAAGTAATAGCAGTGATATGGTGAATCCCATTAAGCTGTCTCATTATTTTTACTTTCCTTTCTTTTTAATAGTTCATACTCACCATCTTCATTTTCCATCTTGATTGATTCCATGGAAGTTTGAATGGTATTTCTTAAACTTTTAATATAGATTTCTCTTAATTCTTTTTGTTCACTTAATTCGACTTCTGTTAAATCTCTGACCTTTGATTCTCTGGCTAAAAAATTGATCCGCTTAAGTAATTTTTGATGATCACTCCAAAGTTTGTATTCAAGTTCGTTTTGATATGGATAATGTGTGAGTGTATCAATTTCTTTAATTTCTACAGGGATGATGTTTTTCAAAATAGCATCACTTAATGGTCGATAATGTGGTGGAATGAATAAATCAGGTTTCAATTGATATGTCGTATCAACTTCAAATCCTGGTTGATTGGTAGCAAGTTCGATGATGATACCGCCCGGTTCTCTAAAGTAAATCGATTTAAAGAATAATCGATCTTTAACTTCTGTGACATTAAATCCTGTTTTTTCTATTTTTTCTTTCCATAAATCTATTTCTTCGCTCTTAACCGTGAAGGCAATATGATGATAAGTACCAGCTCCATCTTTTGATTCACCCATGTTTAGATGGAATAAATCAAGATACTTTCCAAATTCTTGACTCAGTTCAAAACGAGTGAAATTTTTCTCAGTTTTAAAGACACTAATTCCAAGTGTATTCACAATGAAATCAGTTGTTTTTTGGATATCAGTTGAGAACAACATAGCACCATAGATACCTTTAATAGCCACTTCGCTTGTTACACCATTAAATTCGTGTTTAGATGGTCGACCAAGGTCAGATTCGATTAACTCTAAATAAACCCCATGTGGATCTTTAAAACGCATATAAGTTTCATTGAAACGTGATAACACTTGATATTTGATTCCAAATTTAGTCAATCTATTTTGCCAGAATGAAAATGAACCAACTGGAATCATTAATGTTGTGATACCAACTTGACTAGCTCCAATTTGTCCTTCTTTATAATGCTTCTTCCATGGGAAATAAGTGATTGCTGTACCAATATCCCCAGTATCATTTCCATAGTAAAAGTGATAGACGTTAGAGTCATCAAAATTGAGCGTTCTTTTAAGTAATTTTAATCCCAATACACTAGCATAAAAATCAATATTTTCTTGTGGATGCCATACGATAGCAGAAATGTGATGTATTCCTAATATTTTCATAGTTTTTCTCCTAATACATTCTCATTATATTTCGAATTCGAAATAATTTAAAGTGATATGCTTTACTGTTTTAAATGTGTGATATTATTCACAAAAAAAGCTGAGTCACTGCTCAGCCTTAGAATTTATATTCTACTCTTCAAATAATTGATATGTATCTAAATCTATATCTTTTAAATCAAGGTGGGTCTTACCATCAATGATTCGAAACTGTTTACCATTCTTGTGTCGAATGACATCACCGATTTGAAGTCCTGATTTGACTTCCATATAAAAATACTTTTGTTCCCATCCAAACGGATAACTTTCGACAGTAATTGTCATATATTTGATTGGTTTATCCATCTATAATCCCCTTATTCAATCGTATTATTGACATTATAAACCAATATAGATAAGAGTTATGTAAGGACGCTTAATCAGTAGAAATAAAAGTTCTTTAACGATTTAAAACATTATCAAGAAATTGAATAGTTCTTGGGTGTTTCGGTCTATTAAAGATTTCTTCACTGCTGCCTTCTTCAATGATTTCACCATGATTTGAATTGATAAATCTGTCAATATCGTTTTGAAAATGTATTAAAAAGACGATTGTTGAATCTGATGATGAAAGACATATTCAAAAATTGACTAAAAACAGTGAAGATGAATATAAATACAAATATCGAAAGTACAATGAACAGATACAGGACAATGAATTCATTATTAAGAAACTTGAAACAAACATATTAAATGTTTATGATACTAAAGTGAGATTTGATATTATCAATGATGAGCTAAAAAAACTAACCGAACCATTGCATGAAATCGATGAAGACTTGCTGCACTCATTCATATATAAAATGATATCTGTTAATCCAGAACTTGTTATCTTCTGCGTAGCTGGAACAAAGAATTATGA
>JAEYXZ010000012.1 GCA_023431045.1 Bacillota bacterium
ACCACCAAGACCCGCTAAGAACCCTGATGCTAATACAGCGATATATCTAATTCTAAAAATGTTAATCCCGACACTTTGTGCTGCATGTGGATTTTCACCAACGCTTTGAAGGTGTTTTCCAAATTTCGTTTTTTGTAGCATTATCCATACCACAAAGAAAATACCAAATCCGATAAAGTTAGAAATGTATGCTTCTTTAAAGAAGATATCCCCAATAAAAGGAATTGATCCTAAAAGCGGTACTTCACCAATTGGTAAGATGGCTTCTAAGAATTGAATTGATTTACCACCGCCACCAGACATAATACGTGCGATGAAAATTGATAATGCAACCATCGAAATATTAAGCGCGGTCGCTGAGATGATTTGATCGGCTTTAAATCGAATTGAAGCAACAGCATGGAAGATCGAGAATAGTAAACCAACCAGACCACCAACAAGCATCCCTATGAGATAAATGAGTTGATTATCCATACTCGTTGATTGGAGGGTTCTAATAACAACCGCACCAGCGAATGCTCCGATGACCATTAAACCTTCTAAAGCAATGTTTGTTACACCACTTTTTTCAGTAATGAGTCCACCAATTGCGACAATTAATAGCGGAATAAATGCAATAAATACTCTTTGGAGAATGAAATATAATGTGTCCATTATGATTGTTCTCCTTCCATCTTAACTTCATCTTTCTTAGCTCTACTCTTAATCCATTTAATGGCTTTCTTCCAGCCTAATTGAATTGCAGTAGAAACAGCAATCGAGTAGATGATAATACCTTGAATAATACGCATGACGTTTTCATCAAAGTCATAACGCTGAACCAAGAAGGTACCTTCTTTAATGAGTCCCATAAATAATCCTGCAAAAATCGTACCGATTGGTTCTCCCAAACCAATCAATGATACTGAAATACCATCATAACCTTCAGGGAAAATCATAAAGGAAGTCGAGTAATCAATGTTTGGCGCAAGTGATACAACCGCACCAGCTAAACCTGCAAGTGCACCAGATAGAGTCATCGCAATGACAATATTAGCCTTTGTATTCATTCCAGCATATTTTGATCCATCCATTGAGAATCCGCTTGCTTTTAAACGATATCCTAAGGTTGTCTTATGGATAATAATATGTATTAATATTGCAACACCAATTGCAATGAAAATACCAATATTGGCATTACTACCTGAGAATATTGATGAAAGTGTTGGTAATTGTGATGCTTGAGGCATCGGTCTTGAAAATTGTGGTTTTGCGGTACTTTCTAGGAATTCATCAATAATCATTGAGAACATGTATGCACCAATGTAATTCATCATAATTGAAGTAACAACTTCATTTACATTGGCAAATGCTTTCATTAAACCTGGTATCATCGCCCAGAACGCACCAGCTAGTATTGCTCCAAGGGTTGCAAGGATCCAAACAAATGGAGTTCCTGCTAAATAAATCCCAATCAGCATCGCAGTGAAGGTTGCAACCATCATTTGTCCAGATGCACCAATATTAAATAAACCTGATTTGAATGCAAGTGCAACAGCAAGACCAGTTAAAATGATTGGTGCTGAACTATATAGCACATTACCAATACTACGAACCGATGTGAATCCAGAAAATAACAAGGTAATTGTTGCATTCATCGCACTTCTTGGGTTGAAGATTAACATGATAATGAATCCTAGAAAAATCCCAATTCCAATCGCAATAAATGCAGGAGCAGATTTCTTTAAGAATGGCTGTAATACTTTCTTCCAAACACGATTGAAAAAAGATCCAATGTTATGCATGACTGTTTTCATGAACATTTCCTCCTGCCATATAGAATCCAATTTCCTCGGTCGTTGTTTCTTTTGGATTTAATTCTTTGACAATTTGACCTTCATACATGACTAAAATACGATCTGAAAGGTTCATAATTTCATCTAGTTCAAGTGATACTAGAAGGATTGCTATGCCTTTTCTACGCTCAGCCAAAAGATTCTTTTGAATATACTCAATCGCACCAACATCTAACCCTCTGGTTGGTTGAACTGCGATTAAGAAATTATGTTTGCGATCAATTTCACGTGCGATGATAGCTTTTTGTTGATTACCACCACTCATCGAGCGAACTTGAGTCTTACTTCTACCTTCTGATCGAATATCAAAAGTATCAATTAAATTTTCTGAGTATGATTTAATTTCCTTTTCTTGTAAGAAAGCTTGTTTTGCGAAAGGTCTTTTATTATATCGCTGTAAAATTTGATTATTTGCAAGTGTGAAATCCAAGATAAGTCCATGTTTTTGACGATCTTCTGGAATATGAGATAAACCTAATTCATATTTAGCTGATATTGTCTTCTTAGTAATATCAACGTTGTTTAGGATGATTTTACCTTCATCAAGTGGTAATAAACCTGTGATACTATGAATTAACTCGGTTTGTCCATTACCATCAATACCAGCAATCCCAACGATTTCACCAGAACGCACATTAAAAGATACATTATTAACAATCATTTTCTTTAATCGCGATACTGATAAATTTTCTGCTCTAAAGACGACATCACCTGGCGTTACATCATCTTTATCGACTCTAAAAATAACTTCTCGACCAACCATGATTGATGCGAGTTTAGCAATTGAAGTATTGGGAACATCAACTTCACCAACAACTTTACCAAGTTGTAAAATCGTGCAACGATCAGCAACCTCTTTAATTTCATTAAGTTTATGAGAAATTAAAATGATGGTCTTGCCTTCCTTAACGAACTCTTTCATTGAATGCATGAGTTCAGTAATTTCTTGTGGCGTTAACACAGCGGTTGGTTCATCAAATATTAGAATATCATTATCTTTGTAAAGCATTTTTAGAATCTCAACTCTTTGTTGTTGGCCAACAGAAAGATCCTTGATTAGCATATCAAGGTCTACATCGAGTTTATATTTGCTCATTAGGTCTAATATTTTTTCACGTGCTTTTTGATTTTTTAAGAAGCCATACTTTGTGTCTTCAACACCGAGGGTAATGTTCTCTAGTACAGTAAAAGTATCGACCAATTTAAAATGTTGGTGTACCATCCCAATGCCTAATTGATTTGCGACAGTTGGATTAGAAATGTTTACTTCTTTCCCATCAAGTAAAATAGTGCCTTCATCTGGTTTATATAAACCAAATAAAATTGACATTAATGTGCTTTTACCGGCACCATTTTCCCCTAAGACAGCATGAATTTCACCTGTCTTTACCTTTAAATTGACTTGGTCGTTTGCTTTTAATGTACCAAATATCTTAGTGATATTTCTCATTTCAACTTTGTATTGCATAAAATCCCTCACACCATAGATTTGAAGGGGATATTTGCACATCCCCTTCATTTTTATTAAACTATGTTTATTAGATCTACTTAGTCAGCAATTTTAGCTGCTAAACCTTCAGGGATAGTATATCCTAGTCCAGTTAGATAAGTAGCTAATTCAGCTGATGATCCTGGAACAACAATTGTACCAGCAGCAACTAAATCATATACGTTTTCATAAGCAGCAACTGTAAGTGTAGCAAATCTCCATGACGATGAAACGGTTGGTAGACCAACTGCATCGTCAGCAGCACCTAAAGTAACTGATTGTCCGCCTGGGAATTCATCATCATAGAATGCATCAAGTGCATCTTTAACAACAACACCTAGACCCTTCATAGCTGAAGTTAAA
Organism: Bacillota bacterium; assembly: GCA_023431045.1. Lineage (GTDB taxonomy): Bacteria > Bacillota_I > Bacilli_A > Acholeplasmatales > Acholeplasmataceae > Acholeplasma. The sequence goes on from JAEYXZ010000012.1 coordinate 3,688, forward strand.
ACTTTAGCATGTTGAGGACCTTGGTCAACGTCAACACCGATACCCCATTTAGTACTTCCAGCAGATGAAGCTGCTTGGAATACAGATTGTCCAGCACCACCAGCAGCTGCAAAGATTGCATCAATACCAGCAGTGAAACGAGCAGATGCCCAGTTGACAACATCGTCAGATGGAGCAAATCCACTTGGAGCATATTCGTAGTTAACAGGAGCAAATGTGTATGCAGTATCTTCTGCTAAGTCAGCAGCATAATATGCACCAGCAACAAATCCAACACCGAAGCGAATAACTGCAGGAACTGGTAGGCCACCTAAGAATGCAAGTGATTCTTTACCATCTGTATATGCAGCATATCCAGCAAAGAAACCAGATTCTTGTTCTTTAAAGAAAATTGAATAAGTATTATCGCCGACTGTAAAGTCTTGATCTTCGCCATCATAAGTAGTTGGTGGAGTATCATTATCGCCCCAATCAGACACGTTATGTGGACTTCCATCGATTAAGACAAACTTGATGTCTGGATGGATATCTTGTGCTTTATGGATAGCGTTTTCGAATAAATAACCTGGGGTAATGACAATTTTAGCACCACTAGCAACTGCTAAGTCGATTGCTGCAACATAGTCATTTAAGGTAGCTGATGATGGTTTGTAGTATTTATGAGATTTATTATTCTCAGTTGCCCATTCTTCAATACCTTCCCATGTTCCTTGGTTGAATGACTTATCGTCAATATCACCGACGTCGGTAATCATTGCGATTTCATAAGTATCTTCTGATCCACATGCTACTAGTAAGAATGTTACTAATAACACGACTAAAACAGATAAAACCTTTTTCATGTATTCTCCTCCTCGTGCTTTCACACATATATAATTTACCACAATTAAACGCGATTTTACAAGTGTTTCATGCGTTCTTAATAGATATTATTCAATTTCCTCAAGCGCTTTCTTTTTTGGCTTGAAGAAGTTAAAGATTGTTTTTGGGAAAATCATCAAACCATCTGCAATAACGATCGGTAAGTGCTTAGCTGCTTCAACCAATGCACCAAAGCGAATCTTTTCTTTAGTTAGGTCTTCAGCATCATCAAATAAGTACTTTCTGGTGACGATACCAATTCTTAACGTTAACAATGCGTTTGAAATACCTTCAACCACTGATGAAATCATTGGTTTAATGAGTGGAATTTCTCCTAACATTTGCATCGTTGATTGTGGAAGAATATCACTAATATTGACATTTTCTAACCCCTCAGCGATCAAAGCAGTTGTAAATACATTAACAATCAATTTTGCTAAGTTTCGATAAGAAGGTCTAAATCCGCACATGACAACCAATTCTTTAATCATTTGAATATTCACAACAATGACTGTAATAAAATCAAGTCGTCCATTCTGTGAAATCGCTGTTGAAATCATGACGGTTTTAGCATGATGTTGAATCACTTTATTCATTCGCTTCTTAACATCATGATTATATGCATTGTTCATCGCGTTTTTTAGCAAAACAGGATCATTAATGGATTGTTTAATGTTTTCTTTGATAGATTCTGGAAGATCTTTTTGAACAAGAAGACGTTTTGCAACTTGTTTAAAAACCTTATAAGTTCGACGTGGATTTTTATCAAGTGTCGTTTCAACTGAAAAAGACGGTGAGTAAAGAATAATCCAAACCGGTCTAATCACTAAAAAGAATAAAAGTAATCCTGCGATTCCATAAAAAGCATAAGCCACATATTCATGAAGCAGTTTAAGTTGTTCACCAATTTGAAGCACACTTGATACA
>JAEYXZ010000075.1 GCA_023431045.1 Bacillota bacterium
ATTCTTGTCTTCATATTAGAAATGAGAATGGAAAAGAAATTTAAAGTTCGCCAGGAATCATTTGAAAAAATGAGTGATTTCGCGCAGGAATCATTTACAGGGATTACCGTTATTAAAGCTTATGTTAAAGAAATAAAAGAAGCGCTTAGTTTTAAAAAGAAATCTCAAGATGTTTATGATAAGTCGATGGCATTTATGAAATATAATGTCATGGTCAATATCTTAATCGATGTGATGATTTCACTGGTTATCTTCGCGATTCTAATCTATGGTGCGGTGTTAATCGCTAATAATGATATGACATCTGGTAAGTTAACGACTTATATTGGATATTTCTTTACGCTTTTATGGCCAGTATTTGCAATCTCATGGTTCTTAATGATTAACGGACAAGCTCAAGCATCTGCAAAAAGAATATATAAGTTCTTAGAAGCGCCAATTGATGTTAAAGATGCCGAGGATGCAATTATTGATGCAACACTTGATGGTGCAATTACGGTTAAAAATCTAAGTTTTACTTATCCAGATGCAGAAACACCGATTTTAAAAGATATTTCATTTTCGATCAAATCAGGTGAAATGGTCGGGATCCTTGGAAAAACCGGAAGCGGTAAATCAACGCTAGTTGAATTACTACTTCATGTTTATAATACCAATCCAGACATGATTTATTTTAATGATATTGATATTTCAAAATTATCAATTAAAACACTTAGAAATCATATTGGATATGTTCCACAAGATAACTTCTTATATTCTGATACAATTAAGAATAATATTGGGTTTGCATTTGAAACGATTGATGATGATTATTTAGTTGAAATTGCAAAATTATCAGATATTCATGAAAACGTCATCGAGTTTAAAGATCAGTATGAGACGTTAATAGGAGAACGTGGTGTCACCGTGAGTGGTGGACAAAAACAAAGAATTTCAATTGCTAGAGCTCTTGCAAAAGATCCAGCGATTTTAATCCTAGACGACTCTGTTTCTGCAGTTGATACAAAGACTGAAGAAGCAATTATTTCAAATCTTAAAAAGGTACGAAAAGGAAAGACAACATTAATGATTGCACATCGTATCTCAACCGTTAGAAAACTCGATAAGATTGTCCTACTGGATCAAGGTGAGTTGGTAGGATTTGGTACTCATAAAGAATTACTAAAAAATAACGAACTTTATCAAGATATGGTGAAACGTCAAGAACTAGAAGCTTTAGTGGAAGAAGGTGAAGTCAATGCGTGATTTTGCTGAACATCATGAAGCCCATCAAGACAAACATTTATTAGCTCGATTATTAGGTTATTTAAAACCTTATATTGGTCAGTTTATTGGCGCATTTGCCTTAATGATTTTCTCAACCATTACATCTACTGTCTTACCGCTTGTTCAAGGGATCTTAATCGATAAAATGATTGATGATGCAGTATCTTATAATGATAAGATGTTATTCCTGGTCTATATCGGAATTGCGATGATTTCAATCTTAGCACTGTCAGTGACGATTAGTTTCTTCCAACAGATGATGTTACAAAGAATTGGTCAACAAGTCACTCTTGATATGAGAGTATCAACATTCACTCATATCGAAGGACTATCAATTGGTCAAATTAATCAACTTCCTGTTGGAAAACTGGTTACCCGTGCAACAAACGATCCAAATAACATCTCAGACATGTTTACGAATACCATCGTCAACTTGATTCGAAACTTTATTACCATCTTAATTACCGGTGTCATCTTATTTGTGATTAACTGGCTGATGGCATTAATCCTAATTCCATCGATTATCTTACTCTTAATAACATCCCAGATATTTAGAAAGTTCTCAAGAAAAACGTATCGTCAAGTTAGAAATAATGTCTCTGAAATCAACGCCTTTTTATCTGAAAACCTATCTGGAATTAAGATTACTCAGATCTTCAACCAAGAAGAAAAGAAGAAACAACAGTTTAACGTGATTAATACGAACCTAAAGAAGAGTTACTTTAAAGAAATATTAGTCTTTGGAATCTATCGCCCAGTCATCTACTTCATTTCGATGGTCGCAACCATCTCAAGTATTTATTTTGGTGCACAAGCTGTCTTTGGTGGTGTCTTATCGGTTGGATTATTCATCTCATTTTATATTTATATTGGACAATTCTTCGAACCAATCCAACAAATCTCAGAACAATTCAATGCCCTTCAAAATGGATTTGCATCGGCAGAAAAAATCTTTGATGTGCTAGATACAAAACCGGATATTGTTGATGATGAGGATGCCATTGAACTCACATCATTTAGTGGTTCTATCGAATTTAAGAATGTTTGGTTCCAATATATCGAAGATGAATGGGTCTTAAAAGATATCTCATTTGTTGTTAAACCAGATGAAACGGTTGCTTTTGTTGGTGCAACTGGTAGTGGTAAAACAACCATCTTACAATTAATCGTTAGAAACTATGACATTCAAAAGGGTGAAATTCTCATTGATGGTATTAATATCAAACGAATTAAACGTTCCTCATTAAGACAATTTATTGGACAAATGCTACAAGATGTATTCTTATTCTCAGGTACGATTAGAGATAACATCACCCTTCATGATGAAGAAATAACCGATGATGATATCAAACGTGCAAGTGATTATGTTGGTCTAAATTATGTTTTAAATAAATTACCAGAAGGTCTCAATCATGAAGTACGTGAAAGAGGAAATAACTTCTCAAGTGGTGAACGTCAATTAATTTCGTTTGCAAGAGCTGTTGTTTATAAACCAAGTTTGATGATCCTAGATGAAGCAACTGCAAATATCGATTCTGAAACTGAAAGTATCATTCAGGAATCCTTAGAGAAAATGATGAACATCTCAACGATGCTAATCGTTGCTCACAGATTATCAACGATTCAACACAGTGATAAGATCATTGTGATGCAAAAAGGTGAAATAAAAGAAATCGGAAATCATCAAACGCTATTAAAAAACAAAGGATTGTATTATAATTTATATCAATTACAGTATGATCAGAAAGAGGTCGAAACGAATGCTTAATAAAAATGAGCTACATGAACTACTAGAATTAGGTCTTGAAACCGGAGCAGATTTCTCAGAAATTTTCTTCGAAGATACCAATAGTTCTAATATCAGAGTCAATAACGGAGAAGTAACATCAGCAACATCAGGAAATCTATTTGGTGTTGGTGTGAGATTATTAAAAGAAATTGATGAAGTCTATGGTTATTCCAATGATGTATCCTATCAAGGGATCAAAGACTTAATTTTAAACTTAAGAGGTAAATTTAGTGGTAACCCATCTAAAGCATTACCACTAGGCGATGCGAAACCATTTGTTAATGATATCAAGATTCCACATGATTCAGTGACACCTTATGATAAAGGACAACGCTTAATTGAGCTTTCAAACATCATGAAAACTTATGATGCTAAAATCGTTCAAGCGATTAGTGCTTTAGTCGAATGGGACCAAAAGATTTTAGTTGTTAACTCAAGAGGAGTTTATCAAAATGATGAAAGAACATACACTAGAGTTATCTTAAGTGCAGTTGCTCAAGATGGCGCATTAATGCAAGATGCATTTGATGCACCAGGACGTAACATGGGTTATGAAATATTTGACGAAATTGATTTTAAAGCACTTGCTAGAGAAGTTGCACAATCTGCAATGACTTATCTTTATGCGGATAACATGGAACCACAAGAACTTCCAGTTGTACTACACAATGGTTTTGGTGGTGTTATTTTCCACGAAGCTGTTGGTCATCCACTTGAAACATCGGCAGTTTCTAAGGGCTTAAGTCCATTTGCAGGTAAACTTGGACAAAAAGTTGCAAGTGATATCGTGACTGCATATGATGATGGCAATGATGCGAATCAATGGGGAAGAACTTCCTTTGATGATGAAGGTATGCCAACCCAAAAGAATCTATTAATTGAAAATGGAATCTTAAAAGGATACTTATCAGACTATCGTAGTGGTAAGCGGATGAACTATGCATCAACGGGTTCAGGACGTCGTCAAAGTTATAAATATTCACCAACTGCACGTATGAACACAACCTATATCGCACCAGGTAAAGATAATTTTGAAGATATCATTAAAGATACTAAATATGGTCTATTCGCTAAGAAACTTGGTGGTGGAACCGTTCAACCTGCAACCGGTGAATACAATTTCGCTGTTCAAGAAGGTTACATGATTGAAGATGGAAAACTGACTAAACCTGTCCGTGGTGCAATGCTGATTGGACATGGTGCTGAAACCATCTTGAAGATTGACCGTATTGCTAATAACCTAAGCTACGGACAAGGTATGTGTGGTGCAGGTTCTGGGTCAATTCCAGTTGACGTTGGACAACCAACCATTCGTGTATCAAGCATGATTGTTGGCGGACAAGGAGGTAAAAAGTAATGAGTGAAAAATGGATAAAAATGGGTCTTGATAAAGGCTTTAAAGATATTGAAGTTTATCAAAGCCGTTCAAAGGCACTCAATATTGAAGTTTACCAAGGTAATGTTGAATCATTAACCAAATCAGATGTCTCATCTGCACGTATTAAAGGTATTTATGATGATAAGTTAGTTACTGCAACAACGGAAAATCTTTCCGATGAATCTATTCAGAAATTACTTGATCAACTGATTTTAAACGCACAAGCATTAACCGTGAAAGAACCAGCAATTATCTTTGAAGGATCTGAAAGTTATCCACATATCAAAGAAAACACCTTTGACTTTGATGCAGTTCCAGTAGAAGATAAAATTAATTACTTAATTGAACTTGAAAAAAATGTCTTAGCTAATCCAAAAGCAAAACAAGTTGAATCAGCAAACTATAGTGAAAGCTATGGTGAAACAACAATCGTTAACTCAAAAGGATTAAACCTAAAGAGAACACATAACTTTGCATATTCAGTCGCGGTTGGTGTCTTTGAACAAGATGGCGACCAAAAGATGGGTTATGATATTAAACTTGTTAAGAATTTTAATGAGTTTAATGCGAAGAGTGATGCACAACTAACGATTGATGATGGTTTATCCAAATTAGGTGGTTCATCACTTAAAACAGGTAAATACGAAACCGTCTTTTCTGCAAAACGCTTTGGTGATATGTTAAGTGTCTTTACTGGTTTATTCTCCGGAGAAGCTGCTTATCGTCAAACCACTGCACTTAAAGATAAAGTTGGTGAAAAGATTGCTGTTGATGCATTCACGTTATGGGATGATCCGCTAAACGATTTAGCACCATTCCAAAACTCATTTGATGATGAAGGGGTTGCAAGTAATCCTAAAAAGATTATCGATAAAGGTGTCTTTACAGGCTTCCTACATTCATTAAAAACTGCAGCTTTATTCAATGAAAAACCAACCGGAAATGCCTTCTCAGGTAGAATTAGTCCGGCTGCGATGTATCTACAACCAGGTGATAAGTCACTTGATGAATTAATTAGTGATATTAAAGAAGGTTTCTATGTGACTGAACTCGTTGGATTACATGCAGGAATCAATGATACATCAGGCGATTTCTCACTTCAAGCTGGTGGAATCTTCATTAAAGATGGTAAATTTGACCGTGCGGTTAAGATGGTTGTACTATCTGGAAACTGGTTTGAATTATTAAAGAATATTAAAGGTATTGCATCCGATCTTAAGTTTGAAGTATCTGGTATTGGCTCACCATCAGTTCATGTTGGAGCACTCACTGTATCAGGTGATGAAAAGTAAAATGATTAAATTCTGAGCACATTTAAAAATGTGCTCTTTTTTCATTCAAAAGCTCCACTTTATGTGTAAAACAGTAGAAAGTATTTTGTTAATTTGCTTCATAAAGTTTCATTTCAAGAGAAAAAATGATACAATATCATTGATATTGTCTTAAAAAGAATGACGGTGATAGATATGAAATATAAAACAATTGTTATTGGTTCTGGTAGACTTGGTGCAAATATTGCACGACACCTATCAAAACTTGGTGAAAGTGTCGATATAGTAGATATTGATCCAGATGCATTCAGAAAGATCTCTGATGATTTTTCAGGTAATACGATTGTTGGCGATGCAACAGATTTAAGTACATTAGATTTGATTGAATTAAAAGATGCAAAAAGAATTGTTATCGTCACGGGTGATGATAACTATAATGTTTATGTCGCTCATGTTGCCCTACACTTTTATGATGTTCCACTCATTTATGTAAGACTTTATGATGTTGCTAAAGGAAAGCTTATTGAGGGTACTAGAATTAAACCAATCTATCCATTCAATTTATCACTAGAAGCTTTCTTACAACTAGAAGGTGAGGATTTGAAATGAGAATTATTGTTGCTGGTGGTAAACACGAAGCTGATTACATTATCGGAATGTTCAAATCTGAAAGACATCAATTAATCGTTATCAATGAAGATGATGAAGCGGCCAAATATATCTCAAAACAACATCGTGTTCCAGTCTTAGTTGGAGATTCAACGAAGGCGTATACGATGGAAGATGCTTCTGCATATCATGCTGATGTCATTATTGCTTTAGGTGAAAATGATATTGATAACTACATTACCTGTATCACAGCAAAACGCTATTTTGATGTTAAAAAGGCGATTTGTCGTGTACTAAATCCAAAACGTGTTGAAATCTTTAAAAAACTTGGGATTGATACGGTTATTTCATCCATCTATATGCTTGCTCAAACCATTAAAGAAGAAGCTAATATTGAGTCACTTTTAAAATCGATTGCTATGGATGATGAAAGAATTGTTATTTCTGAAATTACCATTAAGCCAGAGTATCATTTACATGGTACAACCATTATGAATTTAAACCTTCCACCAAGAATGAATATCTCTTGTATCGTTCGTTCTGGAGAAGTTATTATTCCAAATGGACGTACGATTCTAGATATTAATGATAAGCTGTTTATCGTTTCAGCTAGAGAAGATCAAGGTGCACTCTATAAATATATAGAAAGTTCAAGAGAGAAGACTAAATAATGCAAAAAAGTATTAAAGGATATCCTCTGCTTTTTGGTTATTTAGGGATATTCATTATCTTAACTGGAATTTTTAATTTAATACCGCTTTTGATGCTTTTTGCATTTCCAAATGAAGTAATACATTGGTGGAAGTTTGCGATTCCTGGAGTTTCAGCTATTATCATCGGCTTTTTACTCACGTTAATCTTAAAGGGGAAAAAAGTTGAACGGATGCAACGCTTTGAAGATGCTGTTTTCCTAGTTGTGATGTGGGCAACATCAATTCTAATTTCATCAGTTCCCTTCTTACTCAATGGATATAGCTTTATTCGTAGTTTATTCGAAGTAACTTCAGGATTATCAACGACTGGAGCAACGACTTTTGAAGCACACACTCTACCAAGTATTTATATTTTCTATCGTAGTATTCTATTGTTCTTTGGTGGTGTTGGTTTAGTTCTAGTCATCACTTCAACAGTGTCTGACCGCTATGGTATGAGATTGTATTCTGCAGAAGGTCATAATGACAAATTGATGAGTAATCTGGCTAAGAGTGCGAGATTAATCCTTAGTATTTATGCTGGTTATATCACAATAGGAACAATCATGTATGTCATCTTTGGTATGCCATGGTTTGATGCCATAAATCACTCAATTGCAGCCGTAGCAACCGGTGGATTCTCAACTGAGACTCAAAGTATCGGTGCTTATCGAACCTTAGTTGGGCATGCAGAATCGATTGGTATCGAAGTCGTTTCAATCATTTTAATGTTATTGGGTGCAACATCCTTTCTAATTCATGCATTCTTGTTCCGTGGCGAAATCAAAAAGGCGTTAAAACACAATGAATTTAACCTCTTTTTAGTTGTCTTTGTTATATTTATGACGGCGATGGTTATTAATCTAAATACATGGGGTGGAGAAAGCCTCGAAATATCTTTCCGTGACAGTATATTCCAATTCACCTCAGCCATCACAACATCTGGGCTTCAAACCGTTGCATCGGTTAATGCACTACCAAGTTTGTTTAAAGTGCTGATGATTTTGTTAATGATTATCGGTGGACAATTAGGTTCAACAGCCGGTGCTTTAAAACAAGGTAGAGTTGCGCTTGCATTTAAGTCGTCTTTCTGGTATTTTCGTGATAAGATGAGTCATACAAGAACCGTTCGTAGCAACTTCATTTTACGTAATGGAAAATATGAAATCGTATCTGACCTAGAAATCAGACATAACTACGCTTTCATTATTATTTATGGTTTGATTCTCTTAACTGGATCTTTTGTCTTTATGAGTTTTGGACATGGGTTTGAAAATTCTCTCTTTGAGTTTGCAAGTTTGTTGGGTGGTGTTGGATTTTCTGTTGGAATTATCAGTCCAACTGCACCGGATTTAATCCTATGGACTGGAATGGCCGGTATGTTTATTGGTCGTCTTGAATTTACGGTTATTGTTGTCGCATTAATGAAATTATTTTTAGATATTAGAAGAAAAGAAATACTTTAAGAGGGAGGCGTCTGAATTTGAGTCAAATAGAAAAAATTATCAACTTAGAAAAAGAAATCGATCAACTCATCGAAGATGCAAAAAAAGAAGTTGCAACTTTACTTGAGATGAAAAGCAAAAAAGCTGAAGTTGAAATTGAAGAGATGAAAAAAGATTTCGAGTCGAAAGTTAAATCAATGGACCAGCAAACAACTGAAACATTGAACAAACTTGAATCTGAACTCATTAAGGCTAAAGAAGCTTTGAATCAAAAAATCGAAAAAGATTATCATACCATTGTTAAAAATGCGATTGATAAACTTAAAAAAGAGGTCATTAACTTATGATTGTACCTATGCAAAAAGTTAAACTCTTTTTTATGGAAGATAACCAAAAACAAATCATGCGAGAAATCCAATCGCATGCTTTAATCATGCTTGATGAAAGACATAAGAAATCAGTCAATCCATCACATGATTTGATTCTTACATCAAAAGCTATTGAAGTATTAGAAGGATATGTCAAGAAGAGTAACCTTGGTAATAACGCCATTGTTTCTCAAAGTGATTTTGAACAAGTAAATGAAGATATCGTAGCACTTGTTAAAACCATTAATTCAAAGCAACATGAATATCTAAAAATAAAAGAACAAACAGATGATGTTTTAAAATCAAAAAAACAATTAGAACCGTATGAATCATTAAGTGTTCCAACGAATACGTTTAAACGTTTAAAATATTTTGATATCATATTAGGTAAAATCACATCTGATAAGTTAGAAGTCTTGGAAGGTTTGACGCAATCGCTTGATGTGTCAGTTGATTTTATCAGTGAAAATGACTCAACATCTTATGTTGCAATAACTGTTACAAAAGAGGATTCAAATCAACTCAATGTGTTATTAGATCAAGTCGGGTTTATTAAAGAACAACTTCAGGATTTTGCTCAAAAGAACAGTTTCATTCTAAAATTCTATGAAGAAGAACTTCGTAAACATGAAGAAAAGTTGAAAATAATTGAAGCATACTTTATTGATCAAACTCAATATTTAGGCGCAATCAAATTACTTTATGATCAACTTCAATCACGTGACATGCGTGAAGAAGTATCATTCTTAAAAACCGAACGTACCGTCTACATTGAAGGTTGGATTAGAAGTGATCAAGTTGAATACCTCAACGACGTATTAAAACGAAGTGACATACCATATGAAGTTGAACTTCGCGACCCACTTCCCGAAGAAGCTGTACCAACCGCACTTAAGAATAATGCGTTTGTGCAGCCATTCGAAATGATTACCAATCAATTTTCTGTGCCAAACACTAAAGAGATTGATCCAAATCCAATGATGTCATTTTGGTATTGGATTATCTTTGGTTTAATGATGGGTGATATGGGTTATGGAATCATGATGGTCATCATCTTTGGTGCAATCTTACAATCTAAAACAAAAGGTGGATTTAGAGATCTTTCAAGAGTTTTCTTCTTAACTGGTATCTCATCCATCATCGCAGGAGCGGTTTTTGGTAGTTTATTTGGATTTACATTATACACACCATTACTTGATCCAGTTAATGATCCAGTCCCAATGTTGATTCTATCAATTGGACTTGGTATCGTTCATATTATTTGTGCACTCATCATGAAAGTCATCATGAACTTAAAGAGTGGTCAAGTCTTTGATGCTCTTGCACAAGGATTCTCATGGATTTCTATTTTGGTTGGTTTAATCTTTGTTGTCCTTGATATGTTTGTCATATCGATTCCTTATGTGGGTATTATATTCGTTGGAATTGGTGTATTACTCATTGTCATCTTCAATGGACATCAACAACCTAAATGGTACCAAAAGCTATTAAGTGCCTTTACAGGTCTTTATAACTCAACCAGTTATTTATCAGACTTATTAAGTTATTCAAGAATTTTAGCTTTAGCATTATCATCTGCAGTTATTGCATATACCATGAATCTACTGGCTGATTTAGTCGGTATGGGACAATGGTGGGG
>JAEYXZ010000034.1 GCA_023431045.1 Bacillota bacterium
AATCTATCGTCTTATCAATAACGACTCTTCCAATATCAATAATAAGATTAGCTTCTTCTGCAATTGGAATGAATTTATTTGGTCCAATATTTTCATTCTTAAATCGAACGAGTGATTCATAGGATACGATATCGCCACTTCGAATATCTACCTGAGGTTGAACAACAATCTTAAATCCATCTTCTCTTAATGCTTTTCTAATTGCACTAATAATTCTTGCATCCTCTTGGATGACTGCATTCATTTGATCTTCATAGAATGTATAAATGTTCTTACCCTTACGTTTGGATTGATACATGGCAATATCTGCCTTACGAATCAATTCAGATGATTCATGTCCATGTTCAGGATAAACCGAGATCCCAATCGATAAATCAATTGGATAATCACTTTGATCAATATGAATTGGATCTTTGAAATCACGATAGAGATTATCGATCAAGATTTTAACAGATTTAAAGTCACGGTATTTAAGTAAGATAACAAATTCATCTCCACCATAGCGAGAGATGAATAAGTCTTGATATTTTTTCTTTCCTAATACTTCTGAAACTTTGACTAATAACTGATCACCAAAAATATGTCCCTTGGTATCGTTATAGTTTTTAAAGTCATCTAGATCGACAAATAACACAGCAAAATTATGATTACTCTTAATATAGGAATCAATCACACTCGATAGATGCATTCGATTAGGCATCTTCGTTAAATAATCGGTTAAGGCAAGTGCTCTAATCTCATGATTCAATTTTTCGGTTTCAATATTACTATCTTTAATTCGATTCGATAGACTATCAAGTGCATGGAATGTGTTTTTAAAGACTGAGATATTCTTTTTAGGTTTTGTGTAGTCACCACTTTTTACATCAAAGGAGATAATAGCGTTATCAAGTTTGATGAGTGGGTTGATGACTTGATTGATTTGCATCGCACTAAAGACTAAAATAGTTCCGATTGCAACAAGTAATATGACCATTGTTAAATAGAAATTAATATCGCGGTAAAACTCTAACGAGTATCCAACAACCAAAACGCCTATAATATCATCATTAATCTTAATCGGTGTTGATACTTCTAATATGGATTCAATACTACCATTCATCAGGTATTCACGACTTGTCGTTTCACCATCAAAAGATGATTCATATAAATCTTCATCATATTGTTGGAAACTCGCAGGTCTTGTATCAGCAACAACATCACGATTTAAATCAACCACAATAGCATAATCGATATGAATATTTGTCTCAACAATATGTTCAATCGAGTTTTGGTAGGAATGTTCTTCAATATAATCAATAACAAAATCCGCATCCATTACCGCTTGAATGAAATAACCATCATCTGCTCGCATATAAAAAACCATATAAAAGATGTCACCTTCTGTTGACTCTCGAATACCTTCTTCATATTCATCTAGACCACTATTCATAAATTGATCAATCGGGCCCCTGGTTGAGCTTGCCATTCAATAAACTCATTGGATGAATCATTTATGATCTCACCTGTTGGAGTATACCACCATAAAATATGAATTCCTTGAGCAAGAACGATTTCTTGTAGGTATTCATTGGTAATTAGATCTCGATTATTAATTGCAGTCGTTGAAGCAGCTCTTAGTTTATCATAAAAATCATCATAAATATGTGTCGTTAAGTCTTGGTGTTGTGAGACAATTTCGGCATACGCTTGTGAGAAGTTCTCACTATTTCTAGCATATACAGTTTTGAAATTTTGGTTTGTCACACCATAAAGTGACAGGGATAAAATCAGTGTAATAATCACTGTTATAATGAGTGGTATCAAGAAAAAGCGAAGGAATCTTGTTATGTTAGTGTTTTTCATTCTCTGGTTCACCCATTCCTAAAAATCAATATCAATTATATCACAATAGAGTTTACCTATCATTGAATTTATATCTAAGATATAACGATTAATATGATTCATGAGAATATGCCAACTATATATAACTATGTTTAGAATGTTTTTAATTTGGATGTATAATGAGGTTAAGTTGTGAGGGGATTAAAACTGAGAGTTATTGATTATTTAATAGATAGTGATGTAGCTGTTAGGGGTTTTGCAACTAAAACATTATTAGAACAAGCTTTTACAATCAAACATAGTGACATTATTGAAAACTATTTATCCAGGTTTGATCACGAGACAAATCTGTTTGGTCAGGGTTTTTATTCATAAAAATAGATTTCAACTTTCTATTCCCTTTGAGATTTATATCAATTTGGGATAGACCCAAATCATCCAGTACTTCAAAAAGGACTTGAGGTATATCGAAAGATGAATACCATTCGTGGTCTATCCATCTTAAAAGTATATGATCTAAATCATTATCAAGAAATAATGAATCGAGAAATCAAATAACGTTATAATAAAGCCATTTCAAATCGAAATGGCTTTACTTTTTATGGATTAATTTTTATTGATGATCTGCAAAATATGACATCGCATCTCTCATAAATACGGTGAGTCCTTCGCCATACTTGTCAATGTTTTTCATGAAACGCTTATCATCAACATACATTTGACCAATTGCCTTAAAAGCTTCTGGTGGAAAGTTTCCCATCTTATTGAGCAGTAAGTACCAACGATTAATACCATCTTGTGCTTCTTTAGATGTTGGATCTTGATGTCTAATGCTTGCTAAATGTCTATAGACTTCATCAAACTCTTTAGCAAATGCTTCTTGTTCATATTTGCTTAACTTGTTTAACTTAGCTTTAGATTCATCGACTGTTTCTTGACCCCAACGTTCTATCGCTTCTTCCTCATATGGATTATGAGAAAAATCAAAACCTTTAAATTTTTCTTCGTTTGCCATGTGTTTCTCTCCTTTCAAATAACCAATGGTGTTTTCGACAGTTTGAAGCATTAAGTCAAGTTGATCACGTTTCTTAATTATCATCTTTTGATGCCTTAGTAGTGCATCAATTGGATTAAAGTTGGGATCTTTGATGATTGACTTAATTTGATCAAGTGGCATCCCCATTGATTTAAAAAATATGATTTGTTGTAAGGTATCAATGTCTTTATCAGAGTAGACTCGATATCCACTTTCTGTTTTAAGACTTGGCTTTAAGAGATTGATTTCATCGTAGTAATGTAGTGTGCGCACACTAATACCAACCAAATCTGCGACAGCTTTAATTTTCATACATTTACCTCCAACACCATCATTATAAACTATTACGTTACGTGAGAGTCAACACTTTTGTTTACTTTTTTTATTCATATTTCATATCAATCATCTGTTGATGCTTGATTGCCTCTAATGATTGTTCTGTTGAATCTTGAATTGCTTTTATAATATCATCAGGAGTAACCCCTAACTTAATCGATGCTAGTTCCTTCTCAATATTTAAATGTGTGTACTGCAGATCTGCAAAATATTTTAGATTCAGACCATGTTCAATATTTTTCTTGATTGCTTTTCTTGATTCAAAATACATACCAATATTGAATAACCATTTAGGGACAGTCTTTACCTTTTGATGTTCCATTTTTAGCACTGGTTTCATGATTTCAATCATTTCTTTCCAAGTCAAATTATAGAAACCGATTGGATACGTATTTCCACCTTTGTTACTCAAGGTTGCTCCAACGATTGCCTCTCCAGCTTGTTTAACGGTAATCATAGCTGAACCCCCACTTGGATAAAGTATCGATCGTTTCATTTTAATTAAACGTTCAATTAAGATGGTCCAAACTGGTTTTCTCCCTTTTTGAATTCCAAAGATATAAGGAAGTTCAAGGACAGCAACACTAAATTTCTCATCTGCAAACGATAATGCAACATCTGATTGAATAACTCTAGATCTAATGTATGGATGATATTCGGTTAGTTTCATTTCTGGTTTGATCCGGTTTAAATATGCAAAATAAGAGCCTAAAACAACCGCACCTTTAACTTTTGCTGCTTTAGCAAGTTCTAGTATTCTTTTAGTTGTATCAATATTGTATTTTTTATAGAAGTCAAAAATTGGAGCAGGTTTTTCAACTCTTTCATCAACACCTGCAGCAAACACTAAATAATCATGACCAGAGAGTAAATCTACTAAATCTTGATCAATCATTTCCATAAAATTACCAAAAATAAGTTTCATTTCTTTTGGGATATCACTATCTTTTGGAATTCCAGGGAGAGATAAGCCTGATACTTCATGACCTTTAGCTATAAACTGTTTTGCTGCTTCACTACCTAGTAATCCGGTTGCTCCAATAATAAAGATTTTCATTATTTCACTTCTTCCTTCAGTAATAAGTATAACAGTATCATTAGATTCATCGTTAAATCTTATATTAAAAACGCCTAGAGTTAGGCGTTTATTGATTATTCTTCTTTGTTTCTTGGTATTGATGCTAGATTCTCAAGTAAAAATGCATTGATCTTTTTTACAAGTGGTTAGACCTTTTTCATCAGTTCTTTATGTGCTTCTTGATATTTTTCATTCAACATGTTGTAATAATCATCTGCTTCTTTTTGTAATCCAGGTACTTTGACATTGTATATTTCTGCATTCTTTAGATATTTACGATATTCCCATTTATTGTGTATATCCATGAATGCCGCAAGAAATAGGACAATGATTGTTAAGATATTGATAACTAATCCAATTCCAAACCAACCAGTGATTATCTCGGAACCAATAATAGTGATTGGGATTAGGGTCACACAGACGATAATTGTTCATAGTCTATTCCGTTTAGCAGCCTCAGATGTAAAGTGATCAAAATCTAGGATGGTATTTGGACTTACTAAATTATGAACTTGTGGTTTTAAATCGTGATATTGTTGTTC
Organism: Bacillota bacterium; assembly: GCA_023431045.1. Lineage (GTDB taxonomy): Bacteria > Bacillota_I > Bacilli_A > Acholeplasmatales > Acholeplasmataceae > Acholeplasma. The sequence goes on from JAEYXZ010000034.1 coordinate 4,817, forward strand.
AAGTTGTCTTAATTCAGGAAAACTAATATGGATTGATAAGTCTCTTTGAAATGTAATTTTGACTTTTTCATCCTTATGTAGTTCATTATTTACAGTCTAACTAATAAATTCATTTGGGTTGTAGCGGGTTGCGTTAACAAATCTCCAACCAAACATCTCATATTGCATAATCACTTCATTGTGGTTTTCTGCAATCACATCAATTGTTTTAGTTTCTACCATATATACCGCCTCCCATAGAATGATTCAAATGATTGAATACAAACTATTTTTATTGCTTACTCTACATGGCCTTCTAAGATTATTTTATTCTTTTATGAGATAATATGCAATTTAAGTTATCAATTATTGGATAATCTTAAGGAGCGCTGATACAAAATCATTTGCATCCCCTATATAAGCATAATCTGCATAATCAAATATTGGTGCCTTTGGGTTATTGTTAACAGCGATAATGAGTTGTGACTTCCCAATACCGGTTGTAAACTGAACTGCACCATGAACGCCTAGCGTTAATAAAAATTTAGGTGCAATACTACTTCCTGATTGGCCAATTTGATCATCAATGGTAAATGGTTCTAAATCGGTCAATGGTCTAGTAACACCTATTTTAGCTCCCATTTTGTTAGCGAGTTCTTTAACTGATGCAATACTATTAAAATGAGACATTCCACGACCAATGGCAATCACTCGATTAGCGGTTGCAATATTATCAGCTTTTGAAAGAAGTGGTTTTTCATCACTTACAATAATGTTTGGATTATTCTTAAATTCCAAATCATTTACTTCAGTTATTAATACTGTCTCATTAGATTTTTGTTGCTGAACAAAAATATTTGGTCTCACAGTTGCCATTTGTGGTAAATGGTTAGGACAAATAATCTCACACATAATATTATCACCATAGGATGGTTTAATTTGAACGAGTAAATCATTCTCATATTTGAGGTCGAGACAATCAGCGGTTAAACCAGTTTGAAGTTTAGCTTGCAGTCTAGCACTCACTGACCGACCGATAACCGTTGCACCAAATAGAATACTGTTGGGATGTCTTTTGTGGTTGAGTTGTGCTAGTAAATCTGCAAGGAGTGAATCCGCTCCATTTTTAACTCGGTTGTCCTTAACGATAATGATTTCATCTGGACCATAAAGCTTTAGACTATTTTCTAGTAATTGTTCTTCGGTTTCAAATAATACGACAACAACTTTCTTGTCGTCTTTAATTAGATTAGCTTTAGTCATTAATTGAAAAGTAACGGGTTGAATCATACCTTGATGTTGTTCTGCAAAGATCCATATTTCTTTATTGTTCATTGGTTTATCCTTATATAATATTATGTGATCTTAATATCACTAATAGTTTTTGTGCTGCATCAGCTGCGTTGTCACCTAATGATTCTGTTACTTTAATTGCCTTTTCAGGTGACCATACTTTTCTAACCACGGTTGGTGATCCTTTAATACCAATACGAGTAGGATCAACCCCAAGTTTTACCTCATCCCAAACATCAATTTTCTTTTGATAACTGAGTTGTATATTTCTAGGGGTTGGATATCTTGGATCATTAAGTTCACTTCTAACCGTAAATATTGCAGGGAGCTTTACTTCAATTGTTTGTTCCATATTCTCCATTAATCTGGTTGCTTCAATCATGACATCTGATATAGGATTAATTTTACTGACATAGGTGACCTGTGGCCATTCTAAAAACTCTGCAACGATCGGACCCACTTGACCAGTATCAGCATCAATTGATTGTCTTCCAAAGAAAACAAGATGAACATTCGAGAGTTTTTTAATTGCTTCACTTAAGACATAACCGGTTGCTAGTGTATCCGCACCTCCAAAAGCTCTTGAACTTAAAAGAATTGCATCATCTGCTCCCATGGCTAAACCTTGACGAAGTGTTAACTCGAAATTCTTTGGTCCCATCGATAGAAGCGTTACTTTTGCTCCATATCGATGTTTTAATTTTAATGCTGCTTCAACGGCATTTTGATCAAATGGATTCATGATTCCTGGTTCACTTGAACGAACGAGATTTTTAGTGATAGGATCAATTTTTATATTATTTGAAACGGGTACTTGTTTAACACAAACAACAATATGTAAATCCATCATGACTACACCCCTTCTTTAGTGATTGCTTTTGAAATTTCTATCACCATTTTTTCAAGTGATCCTTCAGCAATTTGAAGTGCTCTTGAATCTCTTAGTAAATGTTCGACTGGATACTCCATACTATATCCATATCCACCTAACACTTGTAACGCATGGTCACATGCAGTAAAGGCTGCTCTTGAACCGTATGACTTTGCCATCGTTGCAACCTTATCATATGGTTTACCTTGGAGTTTAAGTTTAGCAGCTTCTTCATAGAGAAGTTGTGTGTTTTCTTTTGCTATCGCGATTTCCGTGATTTTGTTTTGAATAGAAAAGAGTTCAATGATTGGTTTGTTTAATGCTTTACGTTCTTTAGCATAATCAAGGACAATCGCAAGTGCATGAGCACTTATTCCGGCTGCGATTGCCCCCATATTAATCCTTGCATCGTAATGCGCTGAATCCCCAATTTTGACCCCTTGTCCAATCGCTCCAATTAAATAATCATCTGTAACTTTAATGTTTTCTAAAAAGATTTCACCAACGGGTGTTCCCCTCATACCAAAAAACTCTTCTTGTTTTCCGTATTTAAAACCAGGCATATCTTTATCGACTAAGAAACAAGATAGTTCGTTTTCCGAAGTTTTTAGTAGTACAAGGAAAACTTCAGCTAGGTTTCCATTGGTGATCATTGTTTTATTTCCATTTAAAATCCAATAATCGCCTTCTTTATGAGCGTTTGCAGTATGTCCCATTACATTAGAGCCACCTTGAGGTTCGGTTGAACCAAATCCAAATATTCGACGGTTAGCTTCTGGAAGATACCTTTCCTTGATGACATTGTTTGCATATTTTTTAACTTGATCAACCGTTTTAAAATGTGCTTCAAGTGTGAATGCGACACTCGCATTACTGGATGCAATATCAAAGATTGTCTGTGCTTCAGCAACGGCATCAAAATTTGCACCACCAAATTCCGTTGGAACCACTAAACCTAGAAATCCGGTTTCTATAATTTTATCCCATAATGCCTTTGGATAGCCTTTTTGTTTATCGATTAACATATCAAATGGTCTAATTTCTTTCTTGGCAAAATCAACAACCATCTGATGTAGCATCTGTTGATGCTCTTTAAGTTCTACACTCATCTTAATGTCTCCTTTTATTGATGAAATTTTTAATTTCCGTAATTGACACGAACATTATATTTCATTGCTAGTTTAAATAAATTGATATATGTCAATTTGCTTGATATAATGAATCAAATTATCAAAGGATGGGAAAAAATGTCAGATGAACTCAATATGGCAGTCAATTGTATCGATTCACTTTACTTGTTTAGTACATTAACTCCTGAACAACGAGCTTTGATTTTTAAACTCGTCATCCATCGCTCTTATACTACTGGACAAAGTGTCTATAGTCCTGGAGATAAGGCGGATGCTATCCATATTATTAGTCGTGGAAAAGTAAGAATCTATCGTTTAGCTGAAAATGGTCGTGAACAACTCATACGAATCCTTCTTCCAGGTGAGTTCACCGGTGAACTCGCACTCTTTAAAGAAGGTATTTATGAAGCATATGCTGAATGTCTAGAAGATACTAGAATTTGTATGATCCGCC
>JAEYXZ010000037.1 GCA_023431045.1 Bacillota bacterium
ATGAACTTCAACCTTAGGAATGGATAGCATAACAAGGGCATCACGGATTGCAATACTTGTATGTGTGTATGCACCAGCATTAATAATTAATGCATCAGTTTGAAGGTCTTGTAGATAATCAATGATACTACCCTCATGGTTGGACTGGAAAAATGTAAAGTTGACGTTTGGAAATGTTCTTTCAATGAGCAAATTGAGATCATTTAATGTGAAATTTCCATAATGTTTGGATTCTCTTTTGCCTAACATATTTAGATTAGGACCATTAACAATTGTAATTTTCACAAGTATTTCTTCTCCTTTAACATCTCAATTATATCATGGATGGTTTTTTCAGTTTGATCATGGTTCGATATAATCACATCAGCGAAGTTTTGATACTTTAAAAATCGTTTATCATAAAGATCATCTAAGGATATTGTTTTAAGAAGTGGTCTGGCATAAGAGTCATCTAATCTCTTCTTAATGGTTTCAAGTGGTGTATTTAAATAAATCTTTAAACCATTCATGAGTGCTTTATTTCTTTTTTGTTCGACAATACCACCACCACACGCAACAATAACATGATCAGAATCAATTAAAGATAGCATTTTAGTCTCATAATCACGAAAGACACTTTCACCAAATTGACTAAATATATCATCAATAAAATAACCAGATTCTTTTTCAATCATCGCATCTAGATCAATCAAATTATATTGAAGTTTTTTTGCAAGTAAATGACCAATAGTCGTTTTACCAGACCCCGGCATACCAATTAAATATATTCTCACTTTATACTCCTAAAAATTCTTTGATATCATCAATTATTTTATGCGTTAAATTTTCATCAAGTGCGTCATAAATATGCGGTTTCATTTGATTTAAAAACCAAGTTTTTTGTCGTTTTGCAAACCGCATACTCGCGTTAATAATCGCATCTTTCGCTTCATCAAGCGTCTTTTCTTCCCTTAAATATTGACCAATTTCACGGTAACCTATCACATTTGGGGTAGGACCTTGAAGATTTTTGGTTTCATCGATTAACCCATCTTCAATCATATGATCAAGACGTTTAATTAAACGCGTTCTTAATATTTCACGATCAAGTGTCAAGTAAATCATAAAAATATCATATAAAGGAACATTTTTATTTTGTTTGTTTGATTTAATAAATCCGCTTGCAATATTTCGATAAGCGGCATCGACACGACGCTTATTTTTCCAATCAAGTTCTAAATCTGGATCCTGATCATTGATATACTTAATTTTTTCTTCATGAGAAAGTTTTGGAATCATTTGATCAAGGGGGTCAAATTCATAATCATAAAGTGCAGCTTTAATATATAATCCAGACCCACCAACAATGATTGGCGTCTTAATTTCTTCAATGAGGTTTCTAACATCTATTTGAAAATTAAAGACTGTATAATCATCGGTAAGTTTTGCAACAGACAAAAGATGATGTGGAATTTCTTGCATCTCATCTTTTTTTATTTTAGCTGAACCGATATTTAACTCCTGATAAATTTGAACGGAGTCACCATTAATAATTTCACCATTGAAATGCTTTGCGATCTCGAGTGATAATTTAGTTTTTCCACTACCGGTTGGTCCCATGACACAAATAACTTTTTTCATACGATTCGTTTAAACATCTTTTCAATTTCATAAGTTGTTAATTTAATCATGACCGGTCTACCATGTGGACATGTATATGGATTAGCACAAGCTTTTAGATCATCAACTAATGCATCAATTTCTTTTCTTGATAGTTGATGGTTCGCTTTAATGGCACCTTTACATGAAATATCTTTTGCAAGTTGATTTCTTAAACGTTTTAAGTCAATTGTCTGGTAATCATGTAATTGATTAACAATAGATTCAATTGCAACATCAATTTCATCTTCTCTAAGCCAAACTGGATGCGCATGTAAAAATCCGTTTTCAATCACAAACCAAATATCTTTTAAAGCAATATGAAATTGGTTTAGTAATTCTCCATCAAGCTTAGAAATCAATAGTGCTTTAGGAATTAACAGTTCAAAACGATTTGAATTTAGTTCACCAACTTTTTGAGCATAATACTCATATCTAATTCTTTCAGCAGCAGCATGTTGATCCATCAAGAATAAACCTTCATGATTTTGAAATAATAAATAAGTTCCATTAAGTGTTCCAATATATTCCATCATTGGTAGTTTAAGCGTTGGTGTTGCTACTTCTTGTAGTATGTCAACTGATTCATTCATTTCAGGTTCTATTTCAAAGAGACTTTGAATCACCGGTTCACTAACTTCTTTGTAAATTTCTTTTAAAGTTTCTTTAATTGGAAATTTTCCTTCATCTAGAGTTGCTTTAATCTCAGGTGTTAAAGCATATGCAAACATCATCTCATTGGCAAGTTTTACTTCCATTTTTTGCGGATGAACATTCACATCAATTAGACTTGGATCAATCGAAATATAAACAAGTGCAATCGGATATTTTTGAGTCATTAAATATGAACTATAACCATCAATTACGCTTTGGCTAATGGCATAATTTTTAATGAAACGATGATTTATAAAGATATTAACATCGCTTCTTTTACTTCTTACAAAGCTTGGATTAACTAAATAAGCGTCAACATCAATTTTTGCAATCGAAGTTTTTAAATGCTTCATACCACTTGTTGCTTGTTTTCCATAGATTTCTTCAACGAGTGCATGAATCGAACCTTGACCCAAAGTTTGACGAATTTGTTTTCCATCAACAATAAGTTTAAAAGCAACAAAAGGATGTGATAAACATAGTTTATCGACTAAGTCCGTTATTGCGTGTCGCTCTGCATACTC
>JAEYXZ010000125.1 GCA_023431045.1 Bacillota bacterium
GTTCTAGGATCAAATAATCCATTCTCAGTCATTATTGCAACCCTTCTTGGTATTCCAATGTATGCCGATATTTTTGGAACCCTACCGATTGCAGAAGCACTAGTTCTTAAAGGGGTTGGAATTGGAACCGTATTAGCCTTTATGATGGCAGTTACAGCATTATCCCTGCCATCCATCATCATGATTAAAAAGGTCGTTAAAACGAAGTTATTATTGATGTTTGTTGGTGTTGTAACAGTCGGTATTATCGTTATGGGTTATCTATTTAATAGTTTTGGATATCTATTCATATAAAAGGAGAAAAAAGTATGGAAATCAAGGTTTTAGGTAGTGGATGTGCAAATTGTAAAAAAGTGCTTGAAAATGTTAATCATGCAGTGAGTGATTTAAATCTTAATGCAGATATATTATATATCACTGATTATGTAGAAATAGTTAAAACTGGTTTACTAAAAACACCTGGGTTAATGGTTGATGGAAAGATCGTTTCAGCAGGACGGGTACCAACGCTTGAAGAAACGAAACAAATAATTCAAAAGTACATCTGAAATATATTATTTAGTTAAACTTCGTTAAAAATCTTGATTTCGGTCAAGGTTTTTATTTTTTATAACTCCTATAATTAAGTCAGAAAGTGAGGTAAAAGAAATGAAAAAGACGATTATACAACTTGAAACATTAACTTGTCCATCATGTATTAGAAAGATTGAAGGAACACTTAGTAAACAAGATGGCGTAAGTTTGGTTTCAGTTAAGTTTAACGCATCCAAGGTTGAAGTAGAACATGACGAAAATCTAATCAGTCAAACAGCTGTATCTGATTTTGTATCAAAGCTTGGATATCAAGTATTAGGGGTGAAGTAAGATGAAAATAAAGAAGACCAAGTATCTATATATATCAACCATTACATTATTGTTTATAGGTTCGATTGTTCTAAATGAATTGATGAAGACCCATTGGTTAACGCTTGCTGTATTAACTTTATTAACAATCCTTACTGGTTTTCATATCTTCAAAAAAGCACTGGTTGATATCAGGTATAAAATCATTGGAATTGATTTACTTGTAACACTGGCAGTTATTGCTGCATTTGTTATTGGTGATTTATTTGAAGCTGCTGCTGTCACTTATTTATTCACTCTTGGTCATTTCTTAGAAAAGATGTCATTAGAAAAGACTAGAAGTGCTATCAAATCAATGCTTGATTTAAAACCTCTAGTTGGTAGAAGAATTGATAACCATATAGAAATCATCATCAATTATGATGAAATCAACGTTGATGATATATTGCTTGTAAAGCCAGGCGAAAAGATTCCAACGGACGGTATTATCATTGAAGGGGAAGTCATGGTTGATGAAGCGATGATGACCGGTGAGTCAATGCCAAACCGAAAAACCGTTGGAGATCAAGTCATTGGTTCAACAGTGGTTGCAAGTGGATACTTGTTAATGAAGGTCACAGAGATTGGCGAAGATACAACCTTATCTAAAATGATTCATATGGTTGAAGAAGCACAAGATAATAAAGCTAAGACTCAAAAGTTTATGGAAGTATTCTCAAAATACTACACACCTTTAGTCGTTTTAATTTCAATTGTGATCTATCTAATCACCTTTGATATCCGTTTAGCTGTGACAATGCTTGTTATTGCATGTCCTGGAGCACTTGTTATTGCTACCCCTGTATCTTTTGTTGCTGGCATTGGAAATGCGGCTAAAAAGGGGATTTTGTTTAAGGGTGGTGACTCGATTGAAAGACTTGCTAAAGGTAATTTAGTCTTCTTTGATAAAACCGGTACATTAACCAAAGGTAAACCTGAAGTCGTCATGATAAAAACCTATGGTATCTCTGAAGAAGAACTAATCAAGATTGCAACAATTGGAGAATCTTATAGTGAACATCCGATTGCATCAGCAATCAAGAAAAAAGCAGAAACACTTAATCTAGATACTAAAGATAAACCAAATGATACAACACCAATCATTGGTCAAGGTCTGAGCTTTACTTACCTAGATATTACCTATCGACTAGGAAATAAAGGAATTATAAAAAATGAACTCAATCAAGAAATTAAAGCAGATTTTAATGATTTAGAAAATAAGGGCTATACAACGCTCATCTTAGAAAATGATCATCAAATTCTAGGACTCATTGGCATTCGTGATGGGTTAAGACCACAATCAAAATCAATGATTGAATCACTTAAGACACTAAAGATAGAAAAATCAATTATGTTAACAGGTGATCAAAAAGTCATCGCAAGTCAAATCGCTGATGAACTATCACTCGATGCTTATTATGCTAATCTAATGCCCCAAGATAAAGCAGAAATCGTTAAAAACTACCAAAAAGATTACCACACTATTTTTGTTGGGGATGGTATTAATGATGCACTCGCACTATCATATGCCGATGCATCAGTGGCTGTTGGGGGTCTCGGTAAAGATTTAGCGATGGAAGCTGCTGATATTGTCTTAATGGGGGAAGATATTTCTAAATTAAAAGATGCCATTAAGATTAGTCGTAAAGTAAAAAATAACATGATTCAAAATATCGTTTTCGCTTTAGTTATTGTATTCCTACTCATGATTGGTGTATTATTGAAACAAGTCACCATGTCCATTGGGATGCTTGTTCATGAAGCATCAGTCTTAATCGTCATTATGAATGCCATAAGACTATTAAGATATGACTTAGGAGGAAAAGATGTCAAAAAATCTAGAACCCTTCAACTGCATCAAGAAAGTTCCAATCTTTAAAAATCTAAATGAATCTGAAATGGATGAGGTCATCATGATCTCATCCCATCAGAAACTTGCTAAAGGTGAATTCATCTATCAGTCCGGTGATTCAATTGATAAGTTATATGTGATTCATGAAGGAAAGATTAAAATCACCAGATACTCAGAAGATGGTAAGGAACAAATCATCAGAATCCTCTCTCATGGGGATTTTTTGGGTGAACTTGCTTTATTTAATGAAGCCAAAGTGAATACTTTTGCTGAAACGATAGAACCATGTGTCATCTGTTTAGTTGAAAGTCAAAGATTAAAGATATTAATGACTCAAAGTCCTACTTTATCGATGAAGATGATGCATGAGTTATCCAATCGACTAGAAAAAGCTGAAGCAATTATCGAACAAAGTAATCTCTATTCGGCAAAAGCAAAAGTCGCTAAGTTATTACTTGAGTTAGTTAAAAACAATATCGTTAGATTTGAGACAACAAAAGTCAATCTATCATCAAGTATCGGGATCACTCCAGAAACCTTAAGTCGTAAACTAAAAGAATTAAGTGATGATGGATATATTAAAGTACTGACGAATAAGAAAATAGAAATAAAGGATGAGCTCGGTTTAGAACTCATCATTAATCCAGATAAAATATAAAAGAAATAGGATTTCATATGATTACTTATAAAAGATGTAGCGATGTTTCAATTAAAGATATAGTTGATGCTTTTAATATTGGATTTTCTGATTACATTATAAAGCTAGAACTGACGGAAGAGTTATTTTTAAGTCGTTTTATCATTGTTGAACAAAACCAATTAGAACATTCCTTTATAGCTTATGATAAACAATTACCGATTGGATTAATATTAGGTGGCATTAAAACCTATGATGAGATTAAAACCCTAAGATGTGGTACGCTTTGTGTTCACCCTCTATATCGCAAGCAAAGTGTTGCTAGCAAACTCTTTAATCTCCATAAAGAAGAAGCACTAAACCATCAATGTGAAAGACTTTATTTAGAAGTTATTCAAGGTAATGATAAAGCAATTACCTTCTATCAAAAGCAAGGATACAAAGTACTCAATGAATTAGTCTATTATAGTCATTTAGATCCACAAATCTTAAGTTCAGAGCTTAATAATAGTCTAGATATAAGAAAAATAGAATTTGATAATGTGAAAAATCTTCACCAAGATAAAGTTAATAAGCATCTCCAGTGGCAAAACGATTTTGATTATATGGGATTTTTTCCTCAACTAATAAACTATGGTTTATATATCGATGATAAACTTGTAGGAGCATTATCGGCACTACCAAGTGGAAAAGCATTCTATTTATGGATTCAAGAGAACTATCGTCAAAAAGGATATTCAAAAGCACTACTTGGCAAACTCGTTAAGGATCACAATATCTCAAAACTAATGATGAGTTTTATCCCTGATGAAACGATTTCTAATCCTTTGATTAAGTTAGGTTTTACAAAAGATAAGATCAGCCAATTCGAAATGGTACAAGTATTATCTTAAACAAATAATCACGAAAGAAAAAGCGATTGAGTTAACAATCACTTTTTTATGGGATTATTCTATCATAGTATAGTGTGTAAGCGTAGTATCCATATAAAGGAATCGATAAAGATATCCCGGAAATGGTTTTTCTAATAATCAGAGGATCAGCGTTTTCAACGAATTCTAAATCTCTAATTAAACCATCATCAGGTCCTAATCCAAGTCTGCCAGAATAGGTAATGACATGATTAATATCGATAAAGCTATAACTCTTGTATTCGATTGATAACATATAAATCTTAAGAGGATTAACAACAGATTGTAAGTCTGACATGGTGAAATTATATCTATAATCTCCATCTAAATTGATATAATCATCATCAAGTATCTGATACATTTCTCTTTTATCATCGGAATCTTCATAGGTGATATAGATCTGATTACCATCGATTTGAAAAGTTTTGTTAAAATTAACACCCTCAAATTCCCATTCGAGTCTAATCGTTCTATCATCTTTATAATACTTTCCCGTGTAATTTGTTATCTGTGGTATCGAATAGTATGACGAGACAATTTGATATCCGGAAAGGACTTTATGATAATTAGAGACAACCGAGAAATTTCCCGATTCATAGAAATTGATGAAGTCATGGTTGGAACTATATTGTTTAGTGTTTGTATTATAATGAATGACTTTACTATATACGGCCTCAAAATATTGGTTGCTATCACAACCAATTAATAATAAAGTCATCAAGAAAAGTATAAGTATCGATATAGATTTCTTCATTTCCTGTATCCCCTTTTACAAAATACAACTTAATTATACGCCTCTCATTTGACACATTCTTGTAATTTAGTAATAGAAAATGCGAAATTATTCAAAATTAATAGTGACGAAAGTATATACTTTAATTGTTATTTATATGTAAATGTGTTAATATGATATGGCTTTAAAAATACCAACGATGTTTTAAAGTCATCAAGTTATACTAACGCAATTACTAATTCTAGTAATTTTGAACAGATGCATGCCTTTTAAAATAAGTTATGTAACAAAAATGATCAATTAGCGCTGGCTAGCTTAAGAGTAACCAGTGCTTTTTTATTGGTTCAAACTAAAAATTGATCGTTATAAGGAGATTTAATGAATTTTACAGAATTAAACTTAATTACCCCGATTTTAAATGCTTTAGCAGATGAAGGATATGAAGAGCCATCCCCCATCCAAGAACAAGCTATCCCCGTTTTACTTGCAGGTAAGGATATTCTTGCAAGTGCGCAAACAGGAACCGGAAAAACTGCAGCATTTGCAATCCCTATTATTCAAGGACTTTATTTAAGCGAAAGTTTAAATAATCCTAAAAAAGAAATTCAAGTATTGGTCTTAGCACCAACAAGAGAACTCGCAGAACAAATTAAAGATAGTTTTAAGGCATATGGTCGTCATGTTAGACTTAAATGTGACGTGATTTATGGTGGTGTTTCACAAAGAAGTCAAGAACTCGCATTAAAAAGAGGACTTGATGTCTTGGTTGCAACCCCAGGAAGATTACTTGATTTAATGAATCAAAAACTAATCTCTTTAGATCATGTTAAATACCTCGTTCTAGATGAGGCTGATCGCATGCTTGATATGGGCTTTATTCATGATGTTAAAAAGATTACAAAAGTACTGCCTACCAATAGACAAACCATGCTATTCTCAGCAACCATCCAAAATGAGATTCTAAAGCTTGCTAGTGACTTACTGATCGATCCAGTTAGAATTGAAGTCACTCCACCTGAGACGATGATTGATAAGATTTCACAATCTTTATACTTCGTGAATAAAAGAGAGAAATTCAATCTATTACTTGATTTACTCGTGAATCCTAAAATGCAGTCAGTCTTAATCTTTACTCGAACCAAACATGGTGCAAATAAACTTGTTAAAGAGTTATTAAACTATGGTGTTAAAGT
>JAEYXZ010000060.1 GCA_023431045.1 Bacillota bacterium
GTCATCACCAGGTGGTTGATCGATTGGTTTGGTCCCACAGGAGACTGTGATGAGTAGTAATCCAAATGAAAGGAATACTAAATAAAATCGATTAAGCATGATTTACCTCATTGATTTTCCGATACATATCATAAAATGCATCATAGTTCATAATGACTGGAACCGGATAGAGCGGATTGGCTTCATCGTGAGCTCTTTTTGCAAGTGCCGGTATATCTTCTTTTTTGATTAGTCCATTAAAAGAGACTGGAATATTCATTTTTCCATTTAATGATTCAATCATTTCGATTAAGGTGAATGCTGCATCTTTAATAGATACTTCCTTGTCACAAATTCCTGCGTATTTTGCAAGAATTGCTAATTTTTGATAAACTTTCTTGCCGTAATATCTTAAGATATGAGGAAGAACAATCGCGTTAGCGAGTCCGTGCGCAACATTATAAAATCCACCTAATTGGTGCGCAATCGCGTGCACATTACCGACATAGCTTCGCGTAAATGCAACCCCTGCTTTATAACTTGCAAGTTGGAGTTCTTTAATACTTTCTGGTTTTCCTTGATACGCATCATAGATATGATTTAATATTGTTTTAACAGCTTCTTTTGCATAAGCTCTTGTTTTATGTGTGGTTGATTGACCAATAAATGCCTCTATTGCGTGAGTTAATGCATCCATTGCAGTTGTTGAAATTAAATGAGGTGGCAAATCTTTAACGAGCTCATCATCAAGAATCGCATAATTAGGAACCAGTGATGGATCCATAATTGCATATTTTTCTTTTGTTGTAGCATCAGTCACAACTGCTGCAAGGGTTGCCTCACTCCCAGTTCCAACAGTCGTAGGTACAGCAATCATCAGTGGAAGTTTTTTATGAACAGTTAAAACACCTTTAAAACTTCTAATACTACGCTTAGGATATCTTGATTTAATTCCCACTAGCTTAGCTAAATCCATGGGAGAACCACCACCAACTGAAATGATTGTGTCAAACCCACCATAGTAATAAAAATCGCTATACGCGTCTTCAACTAAGTCAACCGTTGGATTCGGTTTAATTTTTGAATAGACACCATAATTGATATGTACTTCATGAAGTGCATCAAGTAATGGTTGGAGTCTTCCTGATTCGACAATAAAAGGATCAGCAACAATATATGCACTGAAACATCCTTCTTTTTTCATCATTTCAGGAATACTTAGTAAGCCGTTGGTTTGAACCAATAGTTTAGGCTCATTATAATTGACAAAATGTGCTGCGATGTATAATGATTTTTGGTACATTCGATAATAGAGTTTTTTAAACATCATACAATCCTTTAGTCTGTTATTTGTTACTTAAATTGTATCACACAATTGTTTTTAAACCAATCTCGTAACATTCAAATACCGTTTACACACATTAATATATTTAAATTGAAATTATTATAAATAAGACTTATTTTATTATAAATAGGTTGTATTTTATAAAAAATCATGCTATTATATCAGTATCAAAGGAGTAAACTTATGGAAAATAAAAAAGAACTCATCTTAGAAACCACATTTGTTGTAGTCTCGATTGTCTTAATGGGGATTGCATTCATCTTACAATTAAGTGGTTTTGCTGAAACGGATTTACCCGTTGTCATATTATTTGGATTGTCATTTCTAATTGGTGGTTTTTTCAAAGCTAAAGAAGGTGTTGAAGAAACCATTGAAAACAAAGCATTAAATGTTGAAATCTTAATGATTTTAGCTGCGATTGGTGCATTTATCGTTGGTAACCCAGCAGAAGGTGCACTCCTCATTATGATTTTTGCTGTCTCTGGTGTCCTTGAAGGTTATGCGACAGCAAAATCCAAGAAAGAACTATCAGCTCTACTAAATCTTTCACCTGAAACGGCAACTTTATATAATGATGGAAATGAATCAACAGTAAATGTCTCAGATATTAAAATCGGTGATGTTGTCATTGTCAAAGTTGGAGATCAAATTCCAGTTGATGGTTTAATTACTCGCGGTTCTTCTTCGATTAATCAAGCTGCAATTACCGGTGAATCAATGCCTGTATCTAAAAAAGTTGGGGATAGTGTATTTGCCGGAACATTTAATCTTAATTCACCTCTATTAGTTGAAACAAAAGTTGATCCAACCGAATCGGTTGTTGCAAAAATTGTTGCACTTGTTGCTGATGCTCAAGAAAATCAAGGTAAGAAACAAACTTTAATTGAGAAAATTGAAAAGTGGTATGTGTATATTGTCATCTTAATGGCTGCCGTCTTTATGATACTACCACCACTGGTTGGTTGGTTATCATGGTCTGATGCCTTTTACCGTGGTACAGTTGTCTTAGTTGTTGGTTCTCCTTGTGCACTGGTTGCCTCAGTTGCACCTGCCATGTTATCAACCCTATCAAATGCAGCAAGACATCGTATTTTAGTTAAAGGTGGTAACTATCTTGAAACATTAGCTGAAATTAAAGTAGTTGTCTTAGATAAAACAGGAACGATTACTTCTGGTGAACCAAAAGTAACTGCAATAGAAATTGATCCATATTATAATCGAAAAGAAATTCTTGATATCGTTTATTCAATGGAACGACTATCGACTCACCCACTTGCTTCTGCCATTGTTGATCACTTGAAAGAGAATCACGAATACACCGCTTCTAAAGTCATTGAAGAACCTGGAAAAGGAATGAGTTTAACACTAGGAAATCAAGTTTATCAAGTGGGTAAATTCGATTATAATCATTCCCACTTATTATCTCCAAAATTGGTTAATGAAAGTGAACAAGGTCAATCGATTGTTCATATCATTTTAAATCAACAACTGATTGGATTCATCACCTTAAAAGATACACTAAGACCTGATATTAAACCAATGGTTGAAAAACTAAGATCACGTGGTATACATGTCGTGATGTTAACCGGTGACAATCAAAAAACTGCACTAGCAATCGCTAAAGAAGCAGGTATTGATGAAGTTAAATGTAACGCACTTCCAACCGATAAAAAACGTCATATTGAAGAACTTCAAGAAAAGTACGGTAAAGTGATGATGGTGGGTGATGGTATTAATGATGCACCTGCACTTGCAGTTGCAGATATCGGTGCAGCGATGGGTTCTGGAACCGATGTCTCACTTCAAACAGCGGATGTCATCTTCATGAATAATAATCTTTCAAATATCAACCGAATCATCCAACTATCCAATCAAAATCGAACCATCATTTATCAAAATATGATCTTCGCAGTTGGTGTCATCTTATTCTTATTAATCAGTAATGTCTTTGGTTTAGTGTTACTTCCAGCTGGTGTCATCGCGCATGAAGGTTCAACCATCTTAGTCATCTTAAATAGTCTTCGAATGTTAATTAAAAAGTAAAAGAGGATTCTCATCCTCTTTTTTTTGTAACCCTGTATTAACCTACTAAATCCAGAAGTGGTATTTCTTCAAAAATCACTTGATTCGCTAAATCGTATGAGACAATCTTATTAAATGAAATCGTATAGATAATACCGTTAATATAAATCCCACGTTCAACCTGTGCATTATACTCGGAATCACCATGCGAAATGACGAGTGGATCTTTAATGATTTGATCATCATCAAAATCAATCATGAAGACGTAATATGCATTATAATAAGTCCACTTGTAATCAACTTCATCGAATTGATTGGTTATTTCAGTATAATGATTAGATGACGCTGCAAACCCTAAGAATCCATGTTCAGGAGAAATCATAATTGCCTTATGATTATTAAGTGCTTCACTCCAACTATAAACCCATTGATCATCATTTGCTGGATTAAAATAATAAGTTTCTAGTGGTTCTGTTGAGTCTTCTGTATTATATGCAGAAATCTTAATACCCCAGTTTTGATCATAACCGAGACCTATTAATTGGTTTTCTCCCCACTTGTGAAGATAAGTACTATATCCAGGTTCTTCAATTTCATTTGTGATGACTGGTTTGGTTGGATCAGATAAATCAATGGTGTAGAGTGGATCGGTATTTCTAAAGGTGACAACGTATGCTTCATCACCTTCAAAACGAGCTGACATGACTCTTTCATTTGGTTTACCTAAACCTTCTTCTAAAAGTCCAACAACATTCATTTCATCCGTTTCATCATCTTCTTCTAAAATATATAAACGATTAACATCTTCAGACCACCATGAAATGGATGTAACAACTCTTAATAATCCGTCTTTTTCATCCATCCAAAATTGATTTTCGATATATCCTTGAACGGATTTTTGTCCAACATAGGTCACTGTTGATGCTTCATGATCTAATTTGAACTTAACAATTTGTGTGCCTTGATTTCTTTGGAAGAACGTATCGAATTGATAGCTACCGGTTAAGTAAATACTATGATATGAAGCATAAATCGTGTAGTATGAACCAAGGATTGCTTGTGCATCAAATGTATAGTCACTAAGATTAATCGCAGTTAGAACAACATATCGATAGGCTGGAATTTCATCAAAGTAAATGATTTCATTGTAATCAAGATAAACTTCATTTGAAATATCATTGATTGTTTCATTGAAATAAGGTCTCAATTCTTCTTGTTCAGTTGAGATGTATTGATAAGAAACCATATACAATGTATCTTCAATAATCCGGTGAGTTTGGATATTTCCATCAGTTTCTAGTGAGTACGCTTCGGTTTCGGTTTCACGGTCATAGATTTTAACAGTACCTGTATATCTTGTGTAATACCAGTTATATGGGTAATCGATAAACCAAATATCATCTGTAGCTGCACCAGGTTCTGGTGTATATGGAATCTCTTCAAATGTATAGCCGATAAAAACGAGTTGAGTTTCAGTTAAGTAAAATTCAGTGATGACAAAATCGTCAAACTCAAGTGGTGTTAAAACTGTTACCCTACCATCCTCATTAACAAAGAAATGTTCAACTCTCGAGCGTTGATAACCTGAGACATAGTAAATATGATAACCATCGGTTTTAACGATGTCTGCCTCATCAACACCTTCTTCTTGTAGATTTGTTCCAATAACATCTCTTTGCGCTTTTTCACTTTGTGGTGGGTTTCCTTCCATATCCTCTTCTAAACCTGGAGTTGCATTACCCACATCGAAGAAATCAAAGAAATAAAAACCTTCTTTATTGTTGATCTTATTTCTAATATCTTGTTCGCTTGTTGCAGTTCTTGCTGATAATAAGGATTTACCATGAAAATCCTCAATCACCGGTAAGTTAAAAACCCCAGTCGCAAAAACTAGGACAACAATTGAAAGTGACATGATTGCGACAAACCCACGTCTAATAAAAGCAATCGTTGGTAAGCCTGTGGTTTTTTCTAAGTTGTTGTTAATTTGAAAGTTTTTGAGTCTTTGATTCCAGATTGTATCAAGTATAAGTTTGACAACTACATAAATTGATACCATAATAAATAGAGTTACAATGATCCATCCCCATGCGTTCATTCATCTTTCCTCCTTATGCCTAAAGCATCTTTGAAAGGTTTAACATAGGTGCGCATCACCTCTAAGTGAGTTCCATTTATTAATTCTAAGTCGAGTTTCGCATTAAGCTTCACTCGTATGTATTGGATTTTCGCCATGTTGACAATGTATGATTTACCAATTCTAACGAAATGATAAGGTCTCATCATAGCTTCTAATTCATACATTGGATGTTTCACTTGAACGGCTCCATCGACTTCAGTATGAAGTAAGATTTCCTCACCAAATGATTCAACATACCATATATGTTTCGGTTTCAGTCTGATCCAACCATCCTTAGTCTCAAACATTAAGAGGGAATTTTCATGTTTGATTTTATCTAAAATGGTATTCACTATTGAGAGGTGATGTTCATCAATAAGAAGGGTAATTTTACCGTCAATTGATGTGTGGGATTCATCAATTAAAAACTCAGCAGGATTCTCTAGCTGGTTGATTATCGAGAAATCTTCTTTATCGATGATGATTTTAATCACACCTATATCCCCTTAGTCATAGTATAGTCAAACTGAAATCAATAATAAACAGCTTTCGGATATCATGCATAAATCACCTGATATCTTACATCAATCTATCTTTATTCTATCATTATTTATAATGATTGTCTTAGGATGTTCAACGAAGCATAAGAAAAAGTGCTAATCAAAAGCACTTCTTACTTAAATTGATTTCTTATAACAACGACGACGTTTATGAACTCTAGTCTCAAAATCTTTCCATTGTGCTTGAATTTGGAAGTTTTCTTCTAATTCAGGACCAGTTTCAGCATATTTAACACCATCTCTAATCCCCATTTTAATGCCATCTTCCATAATCAAGGTAAGGACTCCTTGTCCTTGGTTTTTTGGATCAACCGCGATAAAGTAGAAATCGATGACATCAAATTTCTTAATCGCCTTCATCAATCTTAACCAACCAAATGGTAATAGTTTTCCTTTACTCTTTTTATTGGCCATACCAAGCGATGGCATCATCAATCCAAAGCCAATCACCTTGTCTTCTTTATCTGTAACAAACCATAAATAATCAAGTTTGACAAGCGACTTCATTTGTTTGATATAGTATTCTTCAACCTTCTTTGTTACAGGGAAGAAACCATATAAATCATTAAAAGCTTGATTATAAACATCAAATGCATCATAGACATAATCATCTAGTTTTTTTAAGTTCTTTAATTTAACGAGTTTATAACCAAAACGTCTGCGAATAATATCTGCGCCACGACGAATCTTTTCTGGAAGTTCTTTAGGCCAAGTGATTTGTGTTTCAATCCAGTCAACATCCTTTTCAAATCCAAGCGCAGCCATATGATCTTTATAATAAGGAGGATTCCAAATCGTAATAAAGTTACCAAATTCATCAAAACCATCAACAAGCATTCCCATTCGGTCCATGTCAGTAAATCCGATGGGTCCTATCATATGGTTCATTTGTTGTTCATAACCCCAATCAATAACAGCTTGTATCAGTTTCTTAGTGACTTCGATATCATCAATCATATCAAGTCTTGTAAAACGAACTTGTTTTAACTGTTTGGCATCATTAATCTTATGATTGATGATTCCACCAATACGACCAACGATTTGTTTATTTTCATCATATGCTAAAAATCTCACTGAATCGCAGTATTCGTGTGCTGGATTAATCATTGGATCAAAGACATTCATTTCATCCATAGCAAGCGCTGGTACAAATGCTGGAATATGTTGAAACAATTTAACGGGGAAATCAGTAAATAGTTTTGCTTCTTTTTTGGTTAATACCTTTTTAACTGTGTATGTCATATGTTTAATGTCCCATCCTCGACTAAAGCCTTAAAGTGCCATCCATGACGTCCTTCTGCTTCGATTCGATAACTCCAAAAATAATATCCTGTTGCATGACTGTAAGCATAAAGTTGTAAATCTGCTAATAATCGTTCAAATCTTCTTAAATCAAAATCACTATCTTTCCTCATTTGATCGGTTCTAATTCCAAGTGACCATTCACCAATATAAACATTCGTTAGTTTCATCAATCGTTGTATCAAAGGTAATCGTCGATCGATAATCTCATGGATATGCGTATTGACATCACCAGCAATTAATCGTTCATCAAAGCAGTGATATAGGTGAAGATCAAATCCAACATTCTTGAATTCTTTATTTTGGAAAAAATCAATCCAAGCTTCATCATTTGGTCTAAAAGCATCATGGAATACCACTTGCTTATTCGTATACTTCCTGATTTCTTGATAACTTCTTATATAAAAATCTTTAATGATTTCTAAATCAATGGAACCATGAGGTTCATTTAATACCTCAATTGCAAATACACTCTTAAATGATGCAAGTTCTCTTGCAATAAATCCGAGTTTTTCAATCGTTAGAATAATGTTCTTTGGATCTTTATGCCAATCCATTTGACCTTCAATCCCACCATTATCAAACCCATTTTGACAGCCTGGTGCAGTATGTAGGTCAAGCATCACACTTAAACCAATTTCATCAGCCCAAGTCAAAGCCCTCTTAATATATGAAACTGAGTTTTGATATGGACTAATCCCCTCTAGCCACCAAGGAATTGGTAATCGAATGGATTCAATTCCGTGATTTTTAAGCCAAATAAAATCATCCTTTGTAATCCAGGTTTCATAATGCGATTTAATTGCTTCATATGGATTGTCATGATTTATCATAAAGCCAGTTTCATCGTGTGATGAAACACCTTTAAACAAACTTTGACGCATCCATGATTCTAAGACAAACCAACCACCTAAATTCACACCTTTAATCATGTGCTTGTCTCCTAGTCTGATACACTATCTCTATTGTATCACAAAACAAAAACCACTTACGTGGTTAATATAATTGATGAAGTACTGATGGTGGTGTTGCAAGCGATACTTTCTTTTGTTTTAAGGTTGTAATTGACATTGTAATCATTAATAAAGACAGCAGTGTTGTACTAATCGCAAACACGGTTGCGTGATCTTTCTTCGTTATTAGATACTCGAAAATCTCCCACCCAATACCATCTCTTTGATAGGTGTATTCAATGTCTGATATTTTGATAACCTCTTCAAAGATTGGTGTTGTATCGGTTAAAACTTCTTGAGTCGCTTCATTGTAATCAAGGACTGTTTCAACTGAGAGATAAATTCCTTGATCAAACTCACGCAAAACGAGAATTTGTAAACCTACAGTCACTTCACCATCAAAATCTACAACGACAACAACACGACCTATCGCACGACCATTGATGTCAATGTCTTTGACGGCATCAACATGCATATGTCCGTTGTAGACAAAAGGTTTTGTTTTAATTGTTGCAGCAATAAAGAACGCTGCCATCCCAGTTGAGATGACCGCTAAAATAAGCCATAAATATATTTTACGACTAATTTTCTTCATTCTTCACATCTTTCTTCTTATTTTTATCTGATTTAACTAAATAAATAACTGCTCCGATAATGACAATATTACCAAGGATTGTACCAATCCCAATCGGGCTCTTGATAAAGTTAACGATATGTCCAACAAACGGTACATGGAACACATATTCTCCAATTAATTCATCACTGCCAATAATCCAGTTATCGACTAATCCAGTTTTTTCATTACGTGTCTTAAAAGCCAATCTAGAATCATTTTGCCAACTTGAGAAATAGTGAGTAACATAATCCTCTACCTCATCACCATCGACATCAATTAAGAAAGTAACGATATCATATTCTTCTAAATTTTCTTCGTCAACTCTTGTTAAAATAACCAAATCCCCAATTTCTAGTTTCCCAGTCATACTATCAGATTTGACAATCACTGTTTTAAATCCAAAGATCGGTATGGTATAGTTTGGTAAAAAACTATCAACGATGATATATCCTGCTAAGACAAAGATGAAGATCCATGATAACGCATTTAGAATTGCTTTAAATATTTTCATATTAAGATCCTTCTTGGATATATATTTCCCAATAGTCATCACCGTTTGGTGCGGTAGGTGCAATTCCTAATGATCCTTGGATCGCAATGTAAGCTTGATTATTTAGAATAACAATATTTCCGGTTTGATAAACATTAAAATCTTTATAAACAAAGGTGCCAACTTCATTCCAAGCATTTGGTATAGTACCTGGTTCAGTCTGTTGAGCGTTTACTTGATGAACGACTTTATATGCTCTCATATTATAGATGACATAGTCATTTAATGCATAGACATTATAAGAATGCCATTCATTTGAGTTAATTCTATTCCAAGCATTATATGCTTCACCTGGTGCATTGTTATTTGCATTGGTTGCATTCACCGCTTTGAAATATTCACCATTATATGTGACATAGCTACCAAGGGTATAAACATTGTAATCAGTATACTCATAATTACCAACACGATTCCATGCATTATAAATTGTACCTGGTGCATGAGCATTCGCATTCGTTGCATTAACCGCTTGATAATATTCTCCATTATAGATGACATAGTCATCAACATCGTATGTACGATAAGGGTCATATGCATCAGAACCAACGAGTGTCCAAGCATTTGGATAAGTGCCTGGTGCATGAGCGTTAGCATTCGTTACATTTGCGACTTTATAATAATTGCCTTCATAAAGTACCATTGAGGTTGCTGTATAGGTATTTGTTGGTGAGTATTCATTGGTATTGATTAAGTTCCAACTATTTGCAACAACACCTGGTTCGTAATTGTTAGCGTTAGCTGCATTCACAACTTGATAATATTCACCATTGAACGTCACAATATCATTTAAAGCGTAATTGTTTTTGTTTTCATCGTATGGATGAACAAAGTTTTCATCCCAAGCATCATATGGTGCACCTTGTACTGGCTGTGAGTTGTTATTCCACTTAGATCTATAAACTAATCCATTGTGCATAACAAGTGCTCCAGTATTATAGTTTGTACCAGAAACCCATTGTGGTATGTATGTGTTTTTCTGTTGCCAATTGATTAAACCACTTGGATAGGTTGAGAAATAATTATTATTTTGTAGTTCATAGACAAATCCTTGATAAATGACAAGCTGACCATTGTTATATGATGCAGAGGTACTATGTGTTTGAATTGGCGGATTAAATGCACTCCAACCATTACCGGTTGATGGTAAGTTTAGATTTGCATTAGTTGCATTGGTCACAAGATAGAGGTGTCCTTGATAATCAACAACTTCATTAATCGCATATTTCACAGTTTGATTATAAACTCGAACCCCTGGATTATATAATTTCCAACCAATTAGTGTATCTGGATCATTTGAATTAGCAGAACCAGCATTTGTCACTTCATACCACAATCCTTCAAACTCAACAAAATGGCCAGATTGATATGTGAATGAATCGTCAAATTCTAGAATAGCAAAATTAAATAAGTTCCATCCATTACCGATTCGTGGGGTTACAGCATTTGCTTGTCCTTCATTAGTAACTTGGTAGAAATTACCTTGATAAGAAACTACATCACCATTAAGATATGTATTTGTTGTCAAGTAGAACATTGAAATATCTTTAAATGGACCATAAGGTTCTCCTGGTGGTTCTGTATTCATATAGCCACCGTGTAAAATAATGTAAATGTAACCTTCCCACCAAACTAAATCTCCTGCTTCATAATCATCATTTGGATCAAATTCAGGAACGCCTACAGGTGGTATGGTTGTTGCAACATTCCATGTTCCAACACTGACATTAGCAT
>JAEYXZ010000018.1 GCA_023431045.1 Bacillota bacterium
TTTCTTAACCGATCCATGACCTTTGATAAAAAGTAGAGTAACAACTGAACAGCAACTAAGATACCTGCAATCCATAAGCTTTCAGTGTAATTACCAACTAAGACACTGTCGATAATCATTTTTGTTGCATAAAGTCCAAAAACAAGTCTAACGGTACTAATTAATGCATCAAATAAGGAGACGAAATAAAAGATTGGTCTTAATTTGAATGTGATTGCGAAAAATTTAGTTAAGACTTTCAGCATCTTGAATACCCTCCTGATAATATTTACCTTGGGTTGTAAACATCTGATAATAAATGCCTTTTTGTTGCATCAATTCATCATGAGTTCCATATTCAGCCAGACGTTCTTCACTAAATAAAGCTATGTGGTCACAAAATTTGGTACTTGATAAACGATGCGAAACATAAACCGATGTTTTATTTCCTGCAAGTTCGTTAAATTCTTGATAAATTTGTGCTTCTGCAAGTGCATCAAGTGCAGCGGTTGGTTCGTCTAATATAACCACTTGACCTTGTTTGTATAATGCACGAGCAATCGCGATTTTTTGTTTTTCACCACCAGATAAGTCAAGTCCATTTTCATCAATGACTCTTAATAATTGATGATCATATTGATTGGGGAGTAATTCAATCTTATCTTTAAGTCCTACTGCTTCAAGCGCATCTTTAGCCATATCGATATCCACTTGATTTTGACTTGAACCGATGATGTTTTCTAGTACAGTTGCAGCATAGACTCTAACATCTTGGAAGACGACTGAAAACATTTCTTGGTAACGTTGCTTATCAAATTCTTTCGTGTCTATTCCATTGATTCTAATAACACCTTCCGTCGGGAAAAAGAGTCCACAAATTAACTTGACAATGGTTGTTTTTCCTGCACCATTTGCACCAACTATTGCGAGTTTTTCACCCTTGTTAATTTTAAATGAAAGGTCTTTAAAGATATATTTTTCGGTCTTTGGATACTTAAATGATACATGATCAAATTCAATATCAAAAGTATCTGTTAATGGCTCTAAATCGCCACCGCTTGAGTAAAGTGAGTCATCATCCATCATTGTGTAGAAGTCTTCAACATAACGTGATGCAGCTCGTAGGTCTGAAAGCTGTTTTCCAAGTTCTCGAAGGTAAGTTGATAAACTTGCTACAGCAATTAAATACATCGATAAATCAGCAATACTTAGCATGCCTTGATAATATGACCAAACCACTAAGAAATAGGCAAGTCCATCTTGAATCAAGAGTGGAATCAATTCAATCAATGATGTATAAAAATCAAATCTTGCAAGTTTCTTTATGACACCAATATAACTTCTTGATTTTTCTTCATGTTTCTTCGAAAGTAAAGGTTGTAAGTTATAAATTCTAATATCTTTACCGTAGGAAAAATCATAACCCGTGTTATAAAAATAAGAACTTTGACGGCGTTTTTCAGAAACTAAATCTGCATTTTTATAAGCATTCTTAGCTTTTCTGTTTTCTAAGACAGTCGCAATAACACCTGTTACTAAACAAGCTATAATCAAAATCCAGTTAAACTGAACGATCAGTAATGATATTCCAATAACAGTCGTGATTAATCCTAGGATCTGATAAACCAATGTATAAACAAGTTGAAATCCGACCCCGTCACTATTGAGTGCGGAGAGTGATGTTTGAACTTTATTATTAAAATCGACATCCTCAATTTGAGGATAATCAAACATCATAAATCTTTTATTGAAACTTAAGAATTGGCTTAATCTTGCATCGATGAATAAAGTTGTTGTTGCAGCATCACACCATCTCTTAAAGAACATTAAGAAGATTAATAATGCCATCATTCCACCAATCATATAGAAGGTGTATTCGGATTGAATCATCATGGCATCAATAATGAATTTTGTTAGGTAGATTCCTAAAATATTGACAGCACCATTAGCAATAACACCTAAGATGATGTAAAAGTAAGTAATGTTTAAGTTGAGTTTTTTGAATTCTTTAAATTGTCTGACGGTTGTTTTAAGTAATCCAACCTTTTTTGTAGTGTCCATGCTGACTTCCTTTTATAAAAGAAGGCGTCCGCCTTCTTTATTTTTACTCAACTATGATTTTGACATGATCCCCGTCTTCGGTGTCTACCGAAACGAGTTCACCATTGAGTCCGGATTGAACCATATCAATGATGGAATCTAAATCAATCTCTAAGTTATCTAGATTGACATTCCCAAAACGTCCTTTTTTAAGTAGCTTTGCAAATTCGACCGGAACATTCACACGCACTTTATCACCATCGTTTGAATCAACAATGATCTTAAGCATTCTAAATGGTCCTTTTTTTGCTGGAACTACAAATTCTGGTTTAGGTGGCTGTGGTGGTGTCTGTTCCATTAATGCTGCGAGTAAACTTTCTGCTTGTTCAGGTGAGACCTTGCCTTCTTGTAGTAATTCTAAGATTTTTAGTCTTTCTTCTTTTAAGTTGTCACTCATGTTTATTTCACTCCCTTGAGTTTCTTAATTTTTTCAACTGCTTCTTCGACTTTTAATTGTCCTGACTTAATTTGATTTAAGATATCGATTTGCAGATCTTTGACGTTTGCATTAAATGATACTTTTGGTTCTTTCTTAGGTTCTTCATTGTCATCATTAATTGAATCGTCCAATTTGTAACCTAAAGCAACCACCGCTTCATCTAAGTACTTCTTAACGGTTGGATAAGAAATATTCATTTCTTTTTCTACCGCTTTAATGTTCCCTCTGTTTTTAACAAAGATTTCGATGAAGTACAATGTTTCAGAATTTAGATAATTAAATTTAGAAAATTGGAATTCACCTTCAATTTTAGTGTGACAGTGATCACACTCTAAACGGACCACATGTAAGTCGTGTTGACATACTGGGCAAGTGGTTAATACTGGATTTTTATTTGGCATAACTTTAATTCTCCCTTTTCTTTTTTAGAAATTCTTAGCTTTCATATAAAATTCATCATTTAATATTTCAATATTCAATCCTTTGGTTTCAACATACGACATTAATTCATCGAATGGAATTGGGATTGAATTACTCTTTAAATAGGCTTTTTTGACGACCCATCTAACAAACCACATACCAACAGGTAATAAAAATAATATACCTAATAACATATTAATTCCCCAACCTTTCTTCTTAATCTTTATTTTGAGTTTGATGAAGTGTGCACGAGGTAGTTGATAAATGGGGTTATATAATTTATCATATGCTTTCTCTGCACTTATCTTTTGTTGATGTACTTTTTTTAGCACTTTAATTTTTTTCATCGTTTCAAGTAAATTCCTTAACTTTTTTAATTTACACATTAATTTTATTCAATTCTTTATAAATTGTCAATAGGAATGCTCAAAAAATCAATAAAATTAATTTGAAACTTAATTTTTTGAATATTTACCTTAAAAATTGTATAATAGATGCATAGAAAAGAGGATGTTGTTATGTCAAGATTAATTGATCGTTTTATTAAATATGTCAAAATTGATACTCAATCCGCACATGATCAAGACACCTTCCCATCCACAGCTAAACAAAAGAATTTGTCAAACGTGTTGGTTGAAGAGTTAAAATCTATGGGATTGGATGCATTTTTAGATAAGGACGGGTACGTATACGCGCACGTAGTATCTAATATTAAAGAAAAGGTTCCAGCTGTTGGTTTTGTTGCTCATGTTGATACATCACCTGATGCACCGGGTGTAAATGTTAATCCAAGAATTATAAAGTCTTATGATGGATCACTTATTCAATTAAATGGTGAATATAGTATGGAGCCAGAGCAATATCCATCACTAAAGAGAGTTATTGGTGAAGATATTATTGTTACCGATGGTAACACGTTACTTGGGGCAGATGATAAAGCAGGTGTTGCAGAAATCATGGAAATGGTCCATCGCCTTCAAGAAAATCCAAACCTACCTCATGGTGATATTTATATTTGTTTCACACCAGATGAAGAAATAGGCCATGGTGCAGACCGTTTTAATTATGAATGGTTTAAAGCGGATTTTGCTTATACTGCTGATGGAAGTGAAGTCGGTGGGATTGAGTATGAAAACTTTAATGCAGCTGAGGCTAGAATTACTTTCACTGGGAAATCAATTCATCCAGGTAATGCAAAAAATAAATTAATTAACTCACTCCATTTAGCTATGGAATTCCATTCACTATTACCTAAGTTTTTAGATCCAGCAATTACTGAAGGATATGAAGGATTTAATCATTTAACGGATATTAAAGGTTTAGTTGAAGAAACCCATGTGAAATATATCATTAGAAACCATGATAGTGAATTATTCAAAAAACAACAAGATGACTTCTATAAAATTGAGGATTACCTCAATAGCAAATATCAATATGAAGCCGTCAAAGTTAATATTAAAACACAATACTTAAATATGTATGAAATTATCAAAAAGCATCCACATATTATTGATTACGCTGTTGAAGCGACCAAAAACAATGGTATTGAGCCTAAGTTTGAAGCCATTCGTGGTGGTACGGATGGCGCACGCCTAACTTGGGGTGGTTTACCTTGTCCAAATCTTGGTACAGGTGGTTATCACTTCCATGGACGTTTAGAATTTGCAAGTATCAATCAAATGGAAAAAGCAGTCTTGATTTATCTTGAAATAGTTAGACTGATTGCCACTAAAAAATAGTTTTATTTCATTATTCATATATAATAGACTCATAGGAGGTAACTACAATGTATAATGCAAATCCAGATCGTTATCAAAAAATGATTTATCGAAGACTGGGTACTTCCGGTTTAAAATTACCCATTTTATCTTTTGGATTATGGCAAAATTTCGGTGAAAATAAAGATTATGAAATTTGCAAAGAAACCATACTCACTGCTTTTGACCATGGTATAACGCATTTTGACTTAGCAAATAATTATGGACCACCACCAGGGCACGCTGAAATTGTTTTTGGAAGAATCCTAAAAGATGCTTTAATGCCATATCGTGATGAAATCATCATTTCAACTAAAGCAGGTTATGGCATGTGGCAAGGTCCTTATGGTGATGGAGGTTCTAGAAAGTATCTTATTGCTAGTCTTGATCAATCACTAAAGAGAATGGGAATCCCCTATGTTGATATCTTCTACCATCATCGCTTTGATGGTGAGACCAGTTTAAGAGAAACTATGCTTGCATTAAGAGATATCGTCTTGCAAGGTAAGGCATTATATGTTGGTTTATCAAACTATAATTCAAATCAACTTACTGAAGCATATAAAATCTTAAGTGAATTAAATGTTCCATATGTCATTACCCAACCCTCATATTCCATGCTTAATCGTTGGCTTGAAAATGATCGACTACTTGAAACTCAATATGAACTTGGTGGAGGTGCGATTTGCTATTCCGCACTTCAACAGGGACTCTTAACAAATAAATACATCAATGATATACCAGATGATTCTAGAGCAAAGAATCCAACATCATGGTGGTTATCTGAAAAAGATATTACACCAGAACTAAGAGCTAAACTCAAGAAATTAGATCAAATAGCCAAAGGTCGCGGTCAATCTATTGCACAAATGGCACTTGCCTGGACGCTTAGAAATCCAAAAATGACCTCAACACTCATTTCAACATCTAAAATCGATCAACTGAAGGAAAACTTAAAAACTCTTGAAAGACTTGATTTTAGTGATGATGAATTAAAGGCAATCGAAGAAGCGCTTAAGTAAACGAAAACTTATCAAAAACAGCAAATTAAATTTTGCTGTTTTTTTATTGTTTTCCCATAAATATAATTTTACGAAGCCTTTTACATCACTTAACAGTGTTAATCATATATAATAATACATGCATTAAAAGAGGTATATTCATGATTAAAATTGACCATATTTACAAAAAATTCATTGAAAAGGATAACACTGTTAGTGCATTGACTGATATTTCTTTTGAAATACCTGATGGCGAAATCTTTGGGATTATTGGTAAAAGTGGTGCAGGTAAATCAACTCTACTAAAAATATTATCACTACAAATGAAACCTGATACTGGTCATGTGATGATTGATTCTAAAATCATTGATTCATTAAATGGTAAAGAATTAAGGGAAATGATCCATCAAACGGGTTATATATTTCAAAACTTTAATTTACTTTACAACAAAACCGTCTTAGATAATGTCGCATTACCACTTCTTCTTCAAGGTGTTTCCAAAGCTGAGCGCTATGAAAAGGCTCAATCAATGCTCACATTTGTTGGTCTATCAACCAAACAAAACAATTATCCGATTACACTCTCTGGTGGAGAAGCTCAAAGAGTAGCAATCGCACGAGCACTTGTCACAAGTCCTAAAATTCTATATTGTGACGAACCAACCTCAGCACTTGATGAAGATACAGCACTGGATATTCTTAATTTACTAAAAAGAATACATGAAGTCTTTAAACCAACAATGATATTTGTATCACATCAGTTATCAGTCATTCAGTACATGTGTGATAAAGCCATTCTTCTTGAAAATGGTCATTTAGCTAAATACGGAGATGTCAAGAAATCTGATACATTCTTATCACATACATTATCTAATCTATGGGAGGAACAACAAGATGTTTGATCCCATCATAGAAAACTGGATAGAATTCCAACAAGATATTATTAAGGGTTTAAATGAGACACTACTGATGCTTTTTGTCGCATTTATTGTCTCAGCGGTCATAGGAACCTTAATTGGTGTATTAATCGCTTTATGTAGTAAAAATCAAGTGTTTGAGAACTTATGGGTTGCAACCCCACTAACCTGGATTGTTAATATCATTCGTTCAATCCCATTTATCCTATTGATGATTATTATGGTTCCATTTTCTAGATTAATGATTGGAACAGGTTACGGTATCTATGCATCAATGATTTCTTTATCAGTCATTGGTATCGCAGTTGTGTCTAGACTTGTTGAACAAGCAATTGTAGATATTAATCCGCATATCTATGAAACTGCACAATCGTTAGGTGCAACCAAACTTCAGATCTTCTTCCATTTTATTTTGGTTGAAGCAAAATCTCCACTCATTCTAGGCTATACGTCTTCAATCATTTCACTCATTGCTTATTCAACTGTCGTTGGTGTAATTAATGGTGGAGGACTTGGGTTTCTAGCAATGGAGGAAGGATTCTATATGTGGAATCAACCTCTCATGTGGATTATTATTATCATTATGGTTATATTCGTACAAATCATTCAAGTCTTCGGGTCATTCTTAGCCCGTATATCAGACAAAAAAAGGAAGGTGTGAATGATGAAAAAGAGTTACTTAATATTAGTCTTTATGGCTTTATTGGTAATGGTTGCTTGTGCACCAGAATCAAGTGATAAAAAGGTAGGAATCGGTGTATCCTTTTATCCAATGCCAGAGATTGTCGATTTATTGGTTGACGATATGGCAGAGGAAGGTTATGAACTCGTTAAGGTTGAGTTTCTAAATTATGCTGAGGCTAATCCCGCTTTAAAAGCAGACGAACTTGATGGTAATTTGATTCAACATAAGTTCTACATGGATGTATTCAATAGTGCTCAAAATGCAAATTTAGTCATTGCACAACCTGTTTATCATTCAATATTCACATTATTCTCAGGTGAATATGAGGATCTCGATGATATTCCAAATGGTGAAACTGTCATCATTCCAAGCGATGGTGTCAATACCTCACGTGCACTAATGTTACTAGAAAGCGCTGGTTTAATCACTCTTGCGGAAGGTAAAACAACCAATTCAACGGTTGATGACATCATATCTAATCCTAAAAATCTAGCTTTTGTTCAAGCATCTCTTACCGCTAGTGCAGGCTTGTATGATGAAGGTGGTAGAAAGCTTGCAGTCATGTATCCAACCTATGCAAGATCCCTCGATTTAGAAGGGGATTCCGAACGGTTATATACTGAGGTATTAAACGACATCACTGAACAATATGCGATTAGTTTTGCAACCAGAGCAGATCTTATTAATGATCCAGGCATTCAATTGTTTATTGAATTATTAACTTCGGATGAAGTTCGTGATTTTCTTCAAACCAATTATGGTTGGGCGGCTGTCCCAGCGTTCTAAATTAAAAAGTGGAGTCCATTTAGGATTCCACTTTTTTCATCTATTTCTTAGCTTTTGGTTTTTTCGTACTGAGGGTTGTTTTTTTGACTTTTGATTTTGCTTGATGTATAACAACTTGAGGGTATGGAATGCTGATATGATGCTCATCAAAAATTAATTTAATCCCTCTTCTTAAAGCTCTTTCAACACCAAATCGATCGGATTCCAATGATTTTGCTAGAAACCTTAGGGTGACTCCATTTGAATTAAGGTTTGCAACGCCTAAATAGGTCGGTCCGACTTTAATTTCTTTGATATCTTTAGCAAGTGCAGGTAATTTTGAAGCAAGGATTTTTTCGACATCGTGAAGATTTTGACTGTACTCTATATCAATATCGACAATCGCGTTGGAATAATCCTCAGTCATATTGATGACTTGTTTAATCTCAGAATTATTGATGATTTTTGTGTTTCCACCGGGATCTTTAATACGAGTTGTACGCACCCCAATCATTTCAACGGTACCTCTAAAATCACCAATCATAATAATATCTCCAACTTTAAATTCCTTTTCGAAGACGATAAAGAAACCAGCTAGAATATCTGCAATAATACTTTGTGCACCAAATGCAATCACTAATCCTATCACCCCGGCACTAGCAATTAAAGCCGTTCCATCAACTCCCCAAATACCTAATACAACTAATATAACAACAAACGTTATGAGATATTTTAAGAAAGAAATAATTAAACGCGTTGATGTTTTTTGTTCATTCGTTCTCATAAAAGCTTTATTAAGTAAAAACTTTATCACTTGATATAACGCCATAAAAATAACGATGACTAATAAAGATAAAAAGATCTGATTCGCATGATTGGTAAACCATTCAAATATGCCTTCAAATGTTCCTAAGCTACCAATTAAAATATTGTTAACAAATGTATTATCTGCAAATACCTCTTTACCAAACAACATAAACGCTAGAGCTAGTAAAGAAACTAGCCATAGAATGATTGTAAAGACAATCTGTAATTTCGATTTTTTCATAGTTTACTCTCCTTCTCAACCCATTATAAAATAAAACCGTCAATTTTCATAATATTTGACGGTTTATAATATTTCTACGCATTTCTATTTGGATCCCAAACAATCTCATACTCATGCCAAACTGTAAAGTTTGAACCTGGTACGATTGGGTCACCATTACCATCATAAGGAGATTGTAGTGCCTCCCAATAAGATCCATCATAGATGACGCGGTCTCCAACATAATATTGATTATAGTAACGCCAAAGTTCCGTTAATTCAGTCCAACCATTTCTGTCTGTTCCTGGTGCGGTTGTTGAGTTACTGTTATCAGCACCATACCAAACATAGATACCACCGGCATGATAGACCATTTGTTTAATGGTATTATTCGTTGGATTTCGGTAAGCATTGGTTGATACCCAGTTTTCAGTTAATTCTTGCCACTGATTTCCTGCAGTTCCAGGTTCTTGTCCAAGTGAAGTACCGCTTCGTAAGTAATAGAATTTTCCATTGTGAGTAATATAGTTCCATTGTGAGTATGTTGTTCCTGATGACCACGATGAAGGATTTGGTGATGTGATTTTTGCCCAACCATTTGCACCTTGAGCTGGAGCATTTAACCAACCTTTAACAGTGACTCTCCAATAATCACCATCGTAATAAACAACTTCACCAATTTCATATTTACTACCAGCATTAATGGTACTAAATGGGAATCCCATTTGTTTCCAATCAGACCAACTTGCAGGTGGTTCATAAGTTCCTATAGCTGCGGTTGCATAGAAATAGGTTCTATTTCCATAACTATCTTCAGTAAAGACCACACCACCGGCAGGATAAGTATTGGTCGAACTATACATC
>JAEYXZ010000067.1 GCA_023431045.1 Bacillota bacterium
GATTTGGTCTGTTAATGATGCTGTTACTGGAGCAACCAATAACGACTTCAAATTATACTACGATTATTTAGTCGAAGCATACTTAAATAGAGAAGTTATCGCTTAATAAAGAAAAAAGAATTCCTGATTATCAGGAGTTCTTTTTTTTATTTGATGAGATAGGTTAATGATCTTAATTCTTCGATATTCTTAACACCTAGCATAACCATAATCTTCTTTAAATCTTCGATGAATCGTTTGACTTCTTCAAGTGCTTCATTAAAGTTTAATAATGTTAAGTTTAAGAAATATCTCGATAATCCACACGCTTTAGCACCAAGAGCGAGTGCTTTTATAACATCATAGGCGTTCCGAATGCCACCAGAGGCGTAAATATCGACGTCTGTTGGTTTTTTCAGTTTAAGGAGTATATCTGCAGTATCAATTGATAAATCTTTTAAATAGTCGTAATTGCGTTTTCCACGACGTGCTTCAATTTCTAAAAATGATGTTCCACCACGTCCTGAGATATCAATATGCTTCACTCCAATTGATTTTAGTTTATCAATTGTTTTCACACTCATTCCAAATCCGACTTCTTTAACAAGTACCGGAACACGTAGAGATTTAACGATATTTTCAATATTGTTTTGCCATAAAGAAAAATCGCGATCACCTTCTGGCATAATAAGTTCTTGAATGACATTTAGATGAATTGATAGTGCGTCAGCATTTAAAATTTCAACTGCTTTCTTAGCTTCATCAAGGTTGACATTGGGATTAACATTACTAATAACAAGACCATGGGGATTGTTTTCTCTAATAACTTTATATGAGGGTTCTTGTGTCGTATCTTTTAATGCTGCAGATAGTGATCCACTCATCATTGGAATCTTAAAATGAGCAGCTAATTTAGCTAAAAATTCATTGATTTGAAGTGCTTGAACAGAACCACCAGTCATTGCATTAATGTAAATTGGTAACTCAACTACAAATCCTAAGAAGGTCGTTCTTAAGTCAACTTGATCAAGCGACATATTCGGTAAATCATCATGTTCAAAAAAGATTCGATCGAATCCATTTGTTGTTGATTCTTGGAGTTTTGCTAGTTGAATGTGTTCATCTTTTCGATTCATGACGGTTCCTCCCAAACTTCAATCTTAAGTGGTTCTAAATCATTGCTTATCCACTGTTCTTCAAGTGAACGAATGATGTTTTCTTGATTTGTTAATGCGATACCACAATCACCAAATCCAGCACCAGAGGATTTAGCTGCTGCACCATATGACTCTGCAGCTTCTATCATTTTCTTAAATGGTTCGGATTCAATCACGATTTCAGCAAAATTTTCAAGTTCCATTAAGGCTTCACGATAATGCTTAATCATTTGTTTCATAGTCATAAAATCATCTCTTAGTAGTGCTTCTTTAAATTGACTAACAATTAAATGTGTTTTATTTAAGAAGGTCTGATACCAAGGGTTATTTAACCCCTTAATTGAAACGATATCAGTGTACTTCTTGCTAACTAAGGATTGTCCTGTAAAACAACATAACAAATGGACTGAAGGTGTCACTAGTTTTTCAATTCTTAATAACGGCCATTCGATTTCAATCAATTCGCTAAATTTACCCTTATGATTAAGCACCCAAATCAAATCATATCGTTGATAGTTAACCCAACCTCCGTAAATTGATGCGGCTAGTTCACCACCGGATGAGATATCATTAATTTCAATTTGTGCCAAAACAGATAGCTTAAATAATTCCATTTTACTAACATGGACATTATGATAAAGGAGAATTGTTTTAATAATCGCTACGATTACCGCACCAGATGAACCTAATCCATATTTTCGATTTTCCGAATCTGTTAGTTCACTTGATAAATTAATATGATAAATATAAGGTAAGATTTTATGATGTTTTAAGTATTGATGAGCAACATAAACTGCAGCTTTTGCGTGAGTAAATTCATCATAATTTAAAACTGGAATACGTTCATCCATAATCCATTTAAAACGACCCATCTCACTTTGAAATTGATAGTCTGTTGCTGCATCAATGGTGACATGGATAAACCGATCAACTGCAACTAAGATGGCATTGTTTCCTGGTTTTAAGACACTATATTCACCAATGATGTAGAGTTTTCCAGGTACTTTTGTTTGGATCATATGAGTTTCACTCCCTCTCCTTTTTGGCTAACAATAACGCTAGTGTATGCCTCATAGATAGGTAAAACATCTTTAACGAACTCTTTTTTAGTTAATATTTTTACATTCGGACCAGCATCTATTGTTGCATAAACTGGATATCCCTTTTTTCTAAGCTCACCGGTCAATTCAATGATATCAATTGATTTTTCTTGAAGATAAACAATCCCCGAAAGTTGCATCACACGATGCATTTGAAGAGCATTTAATTCAGCAATTAAGCCATATTTATCGAAATCATTTTGTTCAAATGCATCGATAAATGCTTCTAGATGTCTCTGACTTTCTTCTTTCCAAAACGCCATTAAATCAGGATACTTAACAAGTTCTCTCATTGCTGACCTTGAATCAATCTTTTTCTCACTTGAGTCAATCATGCATATTAATAATACAAGATCATCTGCTGGTGCAAATCGTTCTGCATAACTTGTTTCATGACTATTTCCTTCATGCCATAAAACAAGATCATTATAAATACTTCGACTTGCAGAACCCGATCCATACCGTGCTAGAGTTGATAACTCTTTCTCAGATAAATCAAGTCCATAAGCTTTAGTTGCTGCTAAAGCAAGACTTGCAAAAGCGCTAGATGATGATGCAACTCCGGCTTTTTTAGGAACATGATTATAGGATTCTATCAACGCATAATAGGGAATTTGAAACTGTTTTCTGACAAAGTTCATAAATTTAATCACACGATTCTTTTCTTCACCGCTGATAAACTTGTCATCAATAAAAAGTTGATCTTCAATAAGTTCTTTTTTATAGATTACAGTTGTATCAGTGTAGAACTTATCAAGCGTGAGGGATAAAGATGATTGAAGTGGTAAGTTAAGTTCTTCATCTTTCTTTCCCCAGTATTTAATCAGTGCGATGTTGGTATGTGCGCGTGCAGTAGCTTTCATTCGATAATCTCTCTTAAGTCATAGAACCAAGTTGAAACAGCACCTTTTTGTCGAAGGGCATCAGCAATCAAATGGGCTTTTTCAATGTTTTCGGTTAATGCAATCATGCATCCACCTTTACCACCACCGGTAAGTTTAGCACCTAATGCACCATTTTCAAGTGCAACTGTAACTAAATTTTCAAGTAATTCATCAGAAACATGAATTTGATTGAGTAATTGATGTGCTTCGTTCATCGCGAGCCCTAATCTAATAACTTCGTTATTCTCAAGAAAAGTTTTAACTTCATTTGTCAGTTGTCCTAAACGTTCCATAATTGGATTAATGATGGTTGGATTTTGACCCCAAAGTTCTTTTACTTCATTGACGGCCTCTTTAGTCAATCCTTTTTTACCTGTATCTGCAACAACGATCACCGCATCCATACGAAGTGGAATGATACTTTTCCCAATCTCTTTTTGGAAGTAAACAGCTTGTCCAAGAGATATTGTTTCAGCATCAATGCCACTTGGGTTGGTATGATGAATTTGTTCAGCGATATCGACGAAGTGACTTAGACGACCTTGAGTTAAATCGACCTTAAAAGCATCAAAAAGCGATCGCACAATCGCAATCGACACTGCAGCAGACGATCCTAGTCCACGTTGAGCAGGTAAACTTGATTCAATTTTAATATGGATATTTTTAAATGGTTGTTTTAAGTATATTAAACAAATATTGATGAGTTGTCTGATTCCATATAACTCATCTGGTGCTTCTTCTAAAAGTCCTTGATGGTAAATACAATCAATCGTGATTGGTTGATCAGTGAAATATATTTTTGATGTAATGGAAGCTTGATTAAATGGTAGTGCAATCGCTGGTTGTCCATAGACAACTGAGTGTTCACCCATGAGAATAATTTTACCGTTGGCTATGCCATATCCGTAATCGTTCATCCATGTATTCTCCTTTATGTCCATATCCATTATAACAAAGTTATACTAAAAAAAAAACATGCCTGTATTGGAGCATACAAACATGTCAATTAATCTTTAAAGTTATAAAAATGAAACTATTACTTCTTACCTGCTGGTTTTGCTGGTGCTGGAGCTGGTTTTTTAGGTGCTGGTTTAGCTGGAGTAGCCATAGTTTTTCTCCTTTCGTTGGTTTCATAATCACAGATCATAATCTTTCTTTGATGTTCTCCTTCATCAGCAAATAAAACTAAGATCATAGGAAATTTTTAAGTATTTATATTATACTCACACGAGTTAATTTGATTATACTCTTTTCTTTTTTATAGTGATAAAAATTGATTAGATTTTTGTTATATTCTGATGTGTGTTAAAATAAAAATAACAACACGTCACAAAAGGAGTTTACATCATGAGTACTTCCGATATATTAATTCGAATTAATGTCAAGAATTATGGATCTATATTGGTTGAATTATATCCAAAATTAGCACCGAATTCAGTGGTAAATTTTATGCATTATGTCAAACAAAATTTCTATAATGGTTTGATATTCCATCGCATCATTAAGGGATTTATGATTCAAGGTGGTGGTGGAAAAAAGACCAATCAACCAATCAAAGGTGAATTTTTACAAAACGGATTTAATAATCCAATCAAACACGAACGAGGCGTCATTTCATTTGCGCGTACTAGTGATCCAAATTCAGCGACTTCACAGTTTTTCATTATGCATCAAAACGCACCACACTTAGACGGTGCATATGCTGCTTTTGGTAAGGTAGTTGAGGGCCTTGAGACCGTTGATAAAATTGCAAATGTTAGAACCGGCTTTCAAGATAAACCAGTGGATGACGTTATGATTGATCATATTGACATCATCGAAATAAATACACCATTGATGGACCCTGTATTTCTATGAAAAATATCGTGATAATTGGTGGTACCAATATTGATCTATTAGCTCAATCAAATGAAGAAATTGTGTTGAAAGATTCTAATCCGGGTCGAATTGTTAAGTCCTATGGTGGTGTTGCTCGCAATATCGCTGAAAATTTAGCTCGATTAGGGTGTCAACCAACTTTGATTACGGTCTTAGGTAAGGATGCCATCGATTTTCTAGATTTTGCAAAATCCATTAAACTAAAGTTGATTTACCAAGAAAGTGATTTAACACCAACATATCTTGCTGTACATGATAAGAATGGTCAGCTTATCGTTTCAATTGCTGCAATGGAAGCAATGGAGAAATTTTCACCAGCTTTTATAAAGAAACATTATGATGAAATCAATCATGCTGATATGATCATTTTGGATGCTAATCTATCTGCTGCAACGATTGATTACATCTTTAATACTTTTGATAAACCAATTTATGTTGATTTAATTTCGTCAGCTAAAGCAAATAAGTTCTATCAGCACTTAAGTAAAATTCATACCATCAAAATCAACTCACTCGAAGGTAGGAAAATCACTGGACATTCTGATCCTGTGCAAATTGGACAAGTGTTATTAAATAAAGGAATTAAAAGCATATACTTAACGATTGGTAAAGATGGTGCTTATCATTTCGATAGTGAGCATACACACTTCTATCAAAAACCATTGAGTAAGGTTGTTAAAAACGATACAGGTGCTGGTGATGCGTTCTATGCTGGAGCAATCTATGCCGAAATGATGGGTTATGATCCATTGAAAGCCGGAACAATGATGGCACACATGTCTCTTCAAAGTGATCAGACAGTTAATAAGAGTGTTACTGCTGCAAAATTGTATTCGATGATAAAGGAGTAAAACATGAATTCATTTATAGATATTAGTCCTAAAGTATTAAAAGCATTAACCGAAAATAAACCAGTTGTTGCATTAGAATCAACGATTATATCACACGGGATGCCATATCCACAAAATGTTGAAATGGCACTAAGTGTTGAAAAGATTATAGAATCTGAAGGATGTGTACCTGCAACAATCGCTATTTTAAATGGTCGTATCAAAGTCGGATTAACCCCAGATGAAATTACACGTTTAGCGCAACTCAAGGATGTCATTAAAGCATCTAAAAGAGATTTGGCATATATTGTCAGTCAACAAAAAAATGGTGCAACAACCGTATCGGGTACAATTTTAGTTTGTTCAATGGTTGGCATTAAGATGTTTGCAACAGGTGGTATTGGTGGTGTCCATCGCGATGCACAAGAAACATTTGATATTTCCCGTGATTTAGAAGAACTAGCAAATGAAAATGTCGCTGTTGTTTGTGCTGGTGCAAAATCAATTCTAGATTTGGGATTAACACTAGAGTACTTGGAAACAAAAGGTGTCGAGGTTATCGGATATCAAACTTCTGAACTTCCAGCATTCTATACACGTACTTCGGGTTTTAAAGTGGATTATCAAATGGATACACCACAAGAAGTTGCAAATCTTCTAAAAACAAAATGGTCCATGGGTCTTAGAGGTGGCGTAGTCATCGCTAATCCAATTCCTGCATCTTATAGTTTAGACCCAAACATTATTAACCATGAAATCGATTTAGCACTTTTAAGTGCTAAAAATGAACAGATTAAGGGTAAGGATATGACACCATATCTTCTATCTAAAATCAAGTCACTTACTGACGGCGTTAGTTTAGAGGCAAATATTAAGCTTGTATTTAATAATGCTAAAGTTGCTGCTCAGATTGCAAAACTAATTTAAAAATCAATATATGGTTTTTATTGTAATTGAATTAAAAACATGTTACAATCTTAATGAATAGAAGGGGAGTAGTTTCCCAAAGATG
Organism: Bacillota bacterium; assembly: GCA_023431045.1. GTDB lineage: Bacteria > Bacillota_I > Bacilli_A > Acholeplasmatales > Acholeplasmataceae > Acholeplasma. The sequence goes on from JAEYXZ010000067.1 coordinate 6,841, forward strand.
AATCGTCAATACGGTCTTATACGGCCCGGTGAATCTTCAAGTTTACTTGTAAACGAGACCTTCAAGACCAAGCTTTGGTTTTGATGGTCTTTATTTTTTGAATAACAGGAGGATCTTATGGATCAAAAAGCAGTTTATCAGATGAGTAATGAGGAATTACTCAGTGCATTAAATTCATCTAAACAAGGATTAACCAGTGAAGAGGCATCAAACCGTTTACTTCAATATGGTAAAAATAAATTGGCTGAAGGAAAAAAACGCAGTTTATTAATGAAATTTCTTGATCAATTTAAAGATTTCATGGTCTTAATCTTAATTGGTGCATCATTAATTTCATTTATTATCGCTTTTGTAGAAAGTAAACCTGAAGAAACGATTGAAGGCTTCTTAATTCTAGCGATTGTCATTATTAATGCCGTTCTTGGTGTATTTCAGGAAGCTAAAGCTGAAAAAGCGCTTGAATCAATCAAAAAAATGTCTTCTCCTCACGCAACTGTCTTACGTGATGGTAAAGAAAAAGTTATCGATGTTGAAGATATTGTCGTCGGTGATGTCGTTATTCTAAATGCTGGTGATTACATGCCAGCCGACGTTAGAATTCTTCAGTCAATTAACCTAAAAACAGATGAGTCAGCATTAACCGGTGAACCAATTCCGGTTGAAAAATCAATTGAACCAATATTAAAACACGAAGTTCCATTAGGTGATCGTGTTAATCTTGGATTTATGAGTACAGTTGTTACTTATGGACGTGGACTTGCAATTGTCACCTCAGTTGGTATGGATACTGAAATTGGTAAAATTGCCACTTTACTATCTGAAACCGAACAAGAAATAACACCACTTCAAAAAAATATTTCACAACTTGGTAAACTACTAGCATATATCGCACTTGGAATTGTTACCATCATTTTTGCAATTCAGATTATTGAAGGTTTAGTGATTGGAAATCTTGGTGTTGATTCTGTGATGGAAGCATTTATGCAATCTGTTGCACTTGCTGTTGCAGCGATTCCTGAAGGCTTACCAGCAATTATTACTATTGTTCTAGCATTAGGTATGCAAAACCTCGTTAAACGTCGTGCAATTATGAGAACATTACCAGCTGTTGAAACCTTGGGTTCAACCTCAATTATTTGTTCAGATAAAACTGGTACATTAACTCAAAACATCATGACGATTACTGATACTTACCTTTATAAGGATGTTAAAGAAACAAAAGATATTGATACATCAGGCGATATGAAGATGTTAATTGATTTTGGTGTATTATGTAATGATACTAAAGTTCAAATGTCTGATAGTGGTAATTACGTAAAGATTGGTGACCCAACCGAAATTGCGATGACAGACTTAGCAATTAATACAAAACTTGACCCGTTAAAGATTCTATCTGACTCACCTCGTATCTATGAATTACCTTTTGATTCAGAACGTAAGTTAATGACCACAGTTCATCGTTATCAAGGTCGTATCATCTCCATTACCAAAGGTGCACCAGACGTCTTATTCGCACGTTCAAGCCATCTTGATGATCATGGCGATGTCAAACCGATGACAAACGAAATCTATAAAAACTTTGAAAAAATGAATCAAGATTTTGCCGACCAAGCACTTAGAGTCCTTGCTGTTGGATATAAAGTTTGGGATAGAGAAGATGCTGTTATTGGATTAAAACATGATCAGTTAGAACAAGAATTGACACTGCTTGGTTTATTTGGAATGATCGATCCAGCAAGACCTGAAGTTAAAGATGCAATTGAATTAACGAAACGTGCCGGTATTACAACCATCATGATTACAGGTGATCATAAAAATACTGCCGTTGCGATCGCTAATGAACTTGGAATCCTACAAAAAGAACATCTTGCAATCACTGGTAAAGAACTTGATGCAATGACTGACGAAGAATTTGATCAAAAATTAGTAAATATTCGTGTTTATGCGCGTGTTTCACCTGAAAATAAAGTTAGAATTGTTACCGCTTGGAAGAAAACCGGATTAATTGTTGCAATGACAGGTGATGGTGTTAACGATGCGCCATCCATTAAGCGTGCTGATATTGGTATTGCAATGGGTATTACTGGTACCGAGGTAGCTAAAGGTGCTGCGGATATGATTCTAACGGATGATAACTTTGCGACCATCGTTGGAGCCGTCTCTGAAGGCCGTGCAATCTTTGCAAACATTAAAAAAGCTATTCACTTCTTACTTTCATGTAATATTGGTGAAATCATCACCATTTTCTTAGGTGTCACGATTGGTCTGATCTTATTCCCTGGTGAGGCAC
>JAEYXZ010000082.1 GCA_023431045.1 Bacillota bacterium
GTCTTACACCGTCACAGGATCGCTTTGATAAATTTAGGAAAGTTACTATTCTCAGTCCTAGAATTTAAATCTATTATAGACTTTTTATTTACTTTGTCAATCAAAATTATAATCTAAAAACTCTAAATTTAAAAGTCACTTAAAAAAATCATTTGAGTTTGATGATAAATTCATTCAAATTATGCTCATAAAATGACGTAAAATGTATCAAAGATTTTGAATCGTTAATTTTTGAAATTATATGATTATAAAGCCATCCTTTAAAGATTTTAAGGTGCTTAAAAACATTCTCAAACTGATTTTAAAAAAAAGATAAAATATTATGCTTGCAAAGTTCAAAAATAGGTATATAATATGTGTTTGTAAAATATGATAATTAGGAGTTATACATTGGATAAAAAACCATTAATTGAATTGGTAAATATTAGTAAAATTTTTGATAGTGAAGCAGTCGTTAACAATATCAATCTCACCATCGGACAAAATGAATTCGTGACACTTTTAGGTCCTTCAGGTTGCGGTAAAACAACCACGTTAAGAATGATTGGTGGTTTCGTCCAACCAGACTCAGGTGTGATTTTAATTGAAGGTAAAGATTTCAGTAAAATTCCATCCTTTGCAAGACCTATTAACACTGTATTTCAAAAGTATGCTTTATTTCCACACTTAAATGTGATAGATAATGTCGCGTTTGGACTGAATCACCGTCCATTTGATTTTTTGTTAAACTTTTATGAAAGTCGTCTTGCATCTGCAACTCCTGAACAACTAAAGAATCAACGTAAACTGATTAAACAGTATATTTATGAAGATGCAAAACATATGTTAAAACTTGTCAAACTAGAAGGTTATGATAAGCGTAAAGTCGATCAACTCTCTGGTGGACAACAACAAAGAGTTGCTCTTGCTAGAGCACTCATCAATCGTCCAAAGATTCTTCTACTTGACGAACCACTTGCTGCACTTGATTTAAAACTTCGTCAAAACATGCAATACGAATTAAAAGAAATGCAAAACAAATTAGGCATTACCTTCATTTTTGTCACTCATGACCAAGAGGAAGCTATGACCATGTCTGACCGAATTGTTGTCATGCGAAATGGTATCATTGAGCAAATGGGTACACCAAAGATGATCTATAACGAACCAGTGAACCGTTATGTTGCAAACTTTATCGGTGAAACCAATATCTTTGGTGGTACCATCACCGATACCAATGAAGTAACCTTCCTTGGTGCTAAATTTAAGTATATCGGTTATGAACAATTCAAAGTTGGAGATCCAGTTGATGTCGTCATCCGTCCTGAAGACTGGGATGTTGTCTCGGTTGAAAAATCAACAGTTAAAGGTCCAGTTACTTTTGCCCTCTTTAAAGGTGTTCATAACGAACTTGTTGTAAAAATTCAAGATCAAGATGTTTTAGTTAATGATTATGAATACTTCCCAGTTGGAAGCGAGATTGGATTAAAAGTTGATCCTTATGAGATCCATTTAATGAAGGTGTCAGATGGTCAATAACACTTATCGTATGCTTGCCAAACCTTATACTGTTTGGCTATCGATCTTAGTCTTCATTCCGATGCTTGCTTTAATCGCGTTGGGATTTACCAACATGACCTCTAACATATCTTTTGATAATATTGAAATTACTTTTGAAAACTTCGCGATTTTCCAAGAAAAATCTATTGTGACTGGCTTTAGCAATAGTCTCATGTATGCAACCCTTACAACAGTCATAAGTTTTATTCTTGGTTATTTACTTGCTTATATCATTTATCGTAGTCGCTTTAGTAACAAGTTTGCTATTATGACGATTATGATCTTACCCATGTGGAGCAACTTAATTTTAAGAATTGATGGACTCGCTAACATCATGAATGCCAATAACATATTGACTGACTTGATTGGCTTTAGTCCTGTTGCTAATTTAATTGGTACACCAACAGGTATCTTAATTGGTATGGTTTTTACTTATGTTCCATTTATGATTCTACCTATATATACTGCACTTGAAAAGATTGATCCTAGTTTAAATGAAGCTTCCTCTGATTTAGGATTAACACCATTTAAAACCTTCTTATTTGTTACCTTCCCGCTTTCGCTTAAAGGGGTTGTAACTGGTGCAATTATGGTCTTCTTACCGACTTTCTCAGGATTTGCTATTCCAAAGATTTTATCTCAAGGAAATACCATATTCTTAGGAAATATCATTGAGAATAAATTTACATATACCATCTACAATGATGGTGCATTACTAGCAGCTTCGATTCTTCTCTTTATCTTTGCAGCGATATTATTAATTAGAAGATTTGATAAGGAAGGAGAAACCTTATTATGACAAACTACCCTAAGGCTAAAATGTCTGACTACGGTTATCGTGATTATTCCTTCTTCAAACCTATTCTTAAAGTCATCGCATACATATTCCCAATTTTAATGATATTTATGCTTTATCTTCCAATTATCGTTATTGGTATTCAATCATTTAACTCCAGTGTTATTACTTCGAAGTTTGATGATTTCACTTTTGAATGGTATCTTAACATCTTTAATGAACCTGATTTATTAAATGCAATTTCGAATACCTTCTTAGTTTCGGCGATTGCAACCATCATTGCAACCGTCCTTGGTACTATCTTTGCAATTGGGATTTATCACCTACCTAAACAGAGCAGTAGTAGAATCGTCTTTTTAAACAATGTACCGATCTTAAATGCGGATATTGTCACTGGGTTCTCATTAATGATTATGTTTAGATTCTTAATGGTGATCTTTCCTGATATCTTTGGTTTAACAACTTTAGTGCTTGCACACCTATTCTTTACATTACCTTATGTTATATTAAGTGTATTACCTAAATTAAAAGAGCTAGATCCAAATCTTATTGATGCTGCTCAAGATTTAGGGATCAGACCGATGAAGGCTTTATATTTGGTTGTTGTTCCAGCCATTAAAGCAGGGATTTTATCGGGTATGATTTTGGCTTTAACCATGAGCATAGATGATTTTGTTATTAGCTTCTTCACAACAGGTGCAGGATATGATAACCTATCGATTTGGATTTATGGTGTCTTAGGAAGACGTAACCTAACACCATCGGTCTATGCCTTTTCGACTCTGTTAACCCTATTAACCCTAATAGGTCTAATAACAGTCCAAATTTTACAAAGAAAGAGAAAGGAAAAAACACAATGAAAAAACTCTTAGTATTAAGTTTTACTTTGTTAGCAGTCTTCATGCTAACAGCTTGTGACCAGAGACCACTCTTAAGAGTGCTTAACTGGGGCGAGTACATTAATGATGACGTCGTTGCAGCATTTGAAGAAGCTTCTGGATATCGTGTGATTGTTGATGTCACTGACTCGAATGAATCCTTCTATGCAAAAATTAAGAGCGGTACAACCGCTTATGATATTGTCATCCCATCCGACTATATGGTCGAAAAGATGGTTGACGAAGATATGTTAATTGAATTAGATTATGAATTATTACCAAATCGTGAATTAGTCACCTATATGGATGGTGTTGATTCAATCTATGAATCCATGGCTGCAACAACTTTCACTAGAACTGGTGAGACAGTGGATTACACCGATTATGCAGTTCCATATTTCTGGGGTTCATTTGGTATTATTTATAATAACCGTATCGCTGGTCTTGAAGAAGCACTTGAAACTCATGGCTGGGCTGCTTACTTTGATCCATCCTTAACACCAGCAGGTGTTCGCCGTGGTATGTATGATGTGCCACAATTCGCATATGCAGCCGCTTCTTTCTATCTTGATCAAGATATCAACGTCTTAACACCTGCATCCCTTGCTGCTGCTGAAGATGCAATCTTACAAGCTGATTTCGAACAATGGGCTGATGATATGTTAAAGCGTAATATAGAATCTAACAACTTAGATATGGCATTTACTTACACTGGTGATTACTTAGACCGTTTATACATTCAACTTGAAGAAGGTAAAACACTAGAGGAAGTTCAAGCACTCTTTAATATCTATATTCCTGAAACAACGATGGGATTCTTAGATAATTTAGTCATTCCTAAGACTTCGACTGCAATCGAACGTGCTCATGAATTCATTAACTTCTTGCTTGATCCTGAAGTTGTTGCCTTAAATAGTGAAGTTGTTGGTTATGCTACAGCGCTAGTTGAAGCTTACGACTTAATTGTTGCTCATGAAGATAGTGAAGATGTATGGTATCGTAACTGGGCTTTAGCAAATCTAACTTATTACAATAAAGATGCAACTACAACATTAATTCCATTAACAACACTATCAGCTGATGATATTGATGATATCAATACCATGGTTGATAACGTTAGATCTTAAGTACTCAAACAAATAGCACTTTACTAATCAAACTATACCCTATAAAACGGACACTCTGAGAATGAGATCAAACGTTTTATAGGGTTTTTACTTGGTATTATGGAGGAAAGTAAGTGATGTCAAATTAGTATTGAACGATTGACACCAGAACAGATCAACTTTGGACAATAATCTAAATGTTAAGAGAATAACCTATTAAAAATACCTTAATCACGCAACACACTCAACCCTACCCTGAGTTACATGTTCCCTTACACTACCCCCTATACTTAAGAAAATCGGTAAAAATGAAAAAAGGCTGGAAAATATGAATTTCCGGCCTATATCTTATATTTTGTTATTTTATTAAGTGTCTTTGATAGCCTTACAAAGCCGTTTTTAATTCAAGCAATGAGATACTCTCCACTAAGGATGTGAATGGAAACATATCAAATGGAATAACTTGTTTTAATTCATAGATACCAACAAGTTCATTTAAGTCTTTTGCTAGTGTTGATGGATTACATGAACCATAAACAAGACGTTTTGGTCTATATTTCTTAATAAGTTCAATGGTTTGTGAACCAAGACCCGTTCTTGGTGGGTCAAATAACATCACATCAATTTTCTTCTCAGGTAAATTCTTTAATGCTTTTGCGAAATCACTTTGAATGACTTCAACATTATGAATGTTATTCTTTTGTAGTGAAAGTTTAGCTGATGCGGTTGCTCTTGAGTCAAGTTCTATTGCATAAATCTTTTTAGCATTACTAGCGATATAATGTGATACTGGTGCAATTCCTGCATAGGCATCAATGGCGATTTCATTATCTTTTAAATCTGCAAGTTCGGCCATCTTTTGGTAGAATTTATCTGCTTGACTGGTGTTTAATTGGAAGAAAGCTTCAGGTTTCAATAAGAAATGGAATTGATTGAGTTTTTCTTCAATCATTTCTTTTCCATAAATCATTTGAGACTCTTCGGTAAAGAATGTTTGACGTTTTAAGTCGGTATTAATAACTTCATAAATTGATTTAATCTCTTTATGTCTCTTGACTAATTCATCAACTAAAATCAGTAATTTTGGAGTTTGTTTTGGCACGATAAATGAGACTTGAGCTTCTTTTAGGTTTTCAGTTATACGAACGACTGCATGGGTGATATAACCCTTATTTGACTTCATATCGTATGCATCAACTTGATATTGATCCATGAGTTCAACTATCGTTCTAAAAATTTCAT
>JAEYXZ010000117.1 GCA_023431045.1 Bacillota bacterium
GTTATTGGTGTTGCGCCATGGTTAGCAATTGCTTTCTATATTGGCGTTAACCCAAATCTATCTAATGTTCCAGGTTTTGTTTGGGCTATTCTCATTACTTACTTTATCGCGTTTAATTCATTCCCAATCAATATGTTCTTACAATATAAGGGCATTGGTAAATTCAAGAATTATTTATATGGCGAAAGAGGATATATTATTTTATCCCTTGTTGCTAAAACAATTCTCACTTGGTTAGTCTTATTTGGTGCTTTCCAACCATAATCTTTAATAAAGCAAATTTAGTTTTAAAAGGGGCATTAACATGGGGAAAATAGGTATTATCTTTTATTCAATTACGGGTAACACACGATTGGTTGCTCAAAGGCTATTTAGTTCGTTTGTCATCAAAAATCTTGATGTTCAATTATTAGAGAGTGAACTACCCACCACTTAAAGAAGTGGGGGCTTCCTATCCAAATCACACTAATGTGCAATGTATCAATAGGCTATCTCCGTAGTCCCTACGGTTCTTATAACTAGACTCTTATGCCAATCCTAGCATTTGAAGTCCTTTTTGTTTGATGTTTATTGCTGCATTATAATCTCTATCCAGTGATATGCCACATGATTTACAGATGTAGTGCTTATCACCCGCATGTAAGTTATCATGTATATGTCCACATGAACTACATATCTTACTTGATGGATACCACTTATCAATTTGGATGAGCTTCTTACCTTTCTCTTCTAGTTTATACTTTAAGAAACTAAGAAATCTAAACCATCCAAATTGATGAATTTGTTTAGCATAGAATTTGTTGGCTGCAGAAATAGATTTAAGATCTAATGTTTCTACGCTGACACTATCGTATTGATTGGTTATCTCCATACTTAGTTTATGTAGAAAATCATCTCTTCTATGCTTAATCAGTTCATAAAGTTTAGCTACTTCATATTGTTTCTTTTGATAGTTCTTACCATGTTTCTTTCTTCTTGATAAACTTCTCTGTAGAATTCTTAAGTGATTGAAATTCATAAGTAACTGCTTTGGATACTCATATTTGTTTCCACTTGAATCTACATAGAAGTTCATCATATCAAAATCTAAACCGATGGTATTCACGATTTCTTTTTCAATCATATCATTCTCGTATTGATAATTTATACTGACATAGTACTTACCAGTACACGTTTTAGAAACAGTTACATTCTTTAGTTTATATCCTTCTGGTATATTTCTATGCTGTTTAATCTTAATAAATCCTAATTTAGGTAATTTGATATAACCTTCTTGTAAAGTAATATTGTTATTAACGAGATTCGTCGTATATCCATAGTCATGTTTTTTACTATGATATTTTGGGTAATCGCTTTTATGTTTGAAGAATGATCTGAAGGCTTGTTCTAGACGAAGTTGGGTATTAGCTAGACTAAGCGAATCCACTTCTTTTAACCAATTAAATTCTTTTTTATATTGTGCTGGTGTATTATATAGTGTTTCTTTAGTTTCTTCAAAATGATTAATCTTATCATTTAACATCTTATTCCAAATAAACCTGTTATGTCCTAAATGAATATTGATTAATTGTTGTTGGGAAGCATTTGGATAGATTCTGAATCTATAAGCTTTATTCATTAGAGTCACTTCCTTGACTCTCTATGTATTGTTTTATAACATCAATTGGTGCACCACCAGATGTTAATAAACAAAAAGATTGACTCCAAAAATATGCTTTCGAAAGTTTTTTTCTTATGATTTCATATTCTTTCTTAATTAGTCTTGATGATGCTGATTTGTATGCATTTATAAATTTAGATAATTCTGATTTAGGTTCAGATCTAAAAAGAATATGAACATGATCTAAATCATGATTCCATTCCACAAGTTTAATATGATATTTAACTGCGATATATTCAAATATTTCTTTGAGTCTATCTGATATCTCATCATTTAATACTTTATGTCTGTATTTTATCACTAAGATAAGATGAAACCACATCATAAAGACTGAATGTTGATTAGTATCTAAATTCATTTTCATAGAGCCATCCGTATATACATGACTGAGTGTCATTTCAATACTTTTATTATACTATAATTATAGAAATATTTCTACTGTTTTCTTAGTGAAAATCATTCCAATTCATCCCGCCACCTGTAGAGGAGGGGGACTTCTTGAAATAGAGTTATTAAAACGGCCTCTAACGATACCAATCAATCTCATGTTGAATTCGTTCAAAAACCATCTATTTCAGATTTTGATACACTAATTATTGGATCACCGGTGCATGGATTCATGCCATCGGTCGCAATCAAACAATATCTTCAAGAAATTGATGATTTATCCAATAAGAAGGTCATTTTGTTTGTTACTCATTACTTTCCATTTGCTTGGATGGGTGGTAACTCATCACTTAAAAGTATGGAACGTTTAGTTCTTAAGAAGAACGGTTTGGTTGTCCAAAAATTCTCAATAAATTGGACATCAAGAAAACGAACCGCAAGCATCGAAACATTTCTTAACACTGCACTAATCTAATCACTTCATAATTCATAAAATCGCTATACATATTGATAGCAGTCTAGTATAATATGACTATTCTGCTATCTTTTTTTATGGATAGAAAATGTTTAGTTAATGATCATCTTGGAGCTTACAATGAATTTATGGACACATGTTAGAAAACTCAATCGATTTGAAATCATTTTATGGTTGTCTTCCCTATTAATTATTACGATTTCGTTTTTACTGTCAGGATCAGATTTATTGATTTTGACTGCATCACTCATTGGTGTGACAGCACTCATATTTCTAGCTAAAGGTCTTCCAATTGGACAAGTATTAACCATCTTATTTAGTATTCTATACGGTATTGTATCCTATCAGTTTCGATATTATGGTGAAATGATTACTTATCTTGGTATGACCTTACCAAGTGCGCTTTATACGTTTATCATTTGGTTGAAACATCCTTTTGAAAAAAGTGGTGGTGAAGTAAAAATTGCTAGACTTAACAAGAAATCAATCATCACTACCATTATCATTTCTACATTAGTTACAATCATCTTCTACTTCATCTTAGAATTTTTACAAACACCGAATTTAATCGTCTCAACCATATCCGTATTTACAAGTATGTTTGCAGCCATACTCATGATGTATCGAGTTCCTTATTACGCGATTGCTTATGCAGTAAATGATATCATCTTAATTGTTTTATGGATTCTTGCATCCATATCATCAATCAGTTATATTCCGATGGTCCTCTGCTTTATTATCTTCCTAGTTAATGATCTTTATGCCTTCATTGACTGGTCAAAAAGACGGAAAATTCAAAACACATAATAAAAAATGCTTACTATAATAGTAGGCATTTTGTATATTATCGTTAGATTGTCTAAATGACACTTAAGACTTATAGGATGTCATCTTCCTCGTCATCATCATCCTCTTCTTCCTCTTCATCATCATCTTCATCATCGTCGTCATCTGCTTCATATTCATATTCATCACCTTCATCAGGTTTTACAGAAATAAGATACTTTGAGTCCCCAGTGACTTCATCTATAATCATTTGAACGACCATCTTTCCAGAACTTTCAACATCATTAATGTTCGTTTGAAATTCAATTTTAATTAGGTTAATATCATCCTCGGTAAAATATTCAAACTGATATTCACCTTCATTGTTACCTTCAGTGAATGATAGTTTGATTTTGATTTCATCGTCTTCTTGTTCGAGTTCATACATACTTTCAGACACCGTAATTCCATTACTGACGACTTTAAAGTTGAATACTCGCTGATCATTTTCGATCTCATAATAACTTTCAACATAACTCTGTTCATTTTTGTATGCTTTAAAGCTTACTTTTTCTTCATCATCTTCAAGTTTCTTCTCACCAATTACTTGATAAGATTGATCCTTAAATAATAAGACACCTGTTAGCGTATATTCTGATTCATCATCATCTTCATCGACTAAAACAATATTATAATGCATCACATAAGTCGTTGTAACATTGATTAAATTCTTTGTTTCAAACTGCATATAATAATCATAACCTTCTAGTGTAGATAATCCACTTGTAAAATTAAGGCCTAAATTGGATGATAAGATTTGTTCGATAGATCTCAAATATGGTAGGACACTAGTTATTAAATCAGGTTGTTCTTGAGAGGTTAACTCTGTTGATAACAACATCGATATACCCATACTCTCATCAACGGTGATTGTTGAAAGTAGCGACATTGATGAGATTGCAGAAAATGATACGATATCCTGATCACTTTCTAATAGTTTAGAAGGTGGCGTTGGAATCTCATTTTGATTGAGTAGAATGGCCACTGATAAAACAATGATAACAACTGACAATAATGTTGTTAATGCTAATTGACCATATGAATACCAAGGTCTTCTTACTTTTGTAAAGGTCTTTTCTTCTTCAAAAGGAAAATCAATGCTTGGTGCATTCTTAGGTATATTTGATTCAATATTTTGTTTGATGATCTTCATAATTTCTTTATTCTTCATCATCTATTCCTCAATTTTCCTTAGAATCTTCATTGCCTCTTGATATATCCAAATCACTGTATTGATTGGCTTATTAAGAACTTTGGCAATATCCTTAAACTTCATCTCATCTGCAATTTTTAATATAACAACACTACGCTGTTCCTCGTTTAATAAGTTCATCATTAATTCAAACTTGGTACTTTCATCTGGGGGAGCATCATGGGTTTGGAGTCTTTCATCAAAATCCAATGGATCAACTCGAGTAATTTTCTGATCTCTTCGATATGTATCAATAGCTAAATTTTTAGCCATCGTTATTAACCAGTTGTTAAAATTGGTGCCTTTTTGAAATTGATTGATGGTTACCATCATTTTCATATAAATATCTTGCATCAAATCCTCAGTTGCTTGATGATTTTTTAAGATGGAAAAAATCATAGAATACACGCTTCGTTTTGTCTCTTGATAGACATATTCAAAAGCATCCTCGCTTTTTAGTTTGAGTCTTTCTATTGTTTTTTGATCAATCATATACAAACCTCAGTTGATGTATAAAGGAGATTTTTAGTCTCCTTTATTGTATGCTCTTTATTGCTATATGTCTATGATTTCACCAAAACAATCAAATATTGGACAAATCATCATCTACTTCGTCTTCTTCGTCATCATCGTCTTCATCGTCATCATCGTCTTCATCGTCATCATCGTCGTCAATATCACGATCAATTTCTGTTTCATAGGTTTCATCATCATCATCTAAATCTACATAGGCTTGATAATAAGTTTCACCTGTAAGTTCATCCGTTAAGATTAATAGCTTAATTTCTCCGCGACTAATGACTTGATTAATATTGGTTTCAAATTCTACTTTTAAGACTGGTTTGCCGTCTTCAGTTTCATATTTGAATTCATATTTTCCTTCATTTCCATTGGTTAAAAATTCAAGTTCAATTTTTGTTTCATTAGAATCTTGTTCAATTTTAATTTCTGTTTCGGAAATTAAGATGCCATCAGTGACGGTTTTAATTTCAAACTTTGTTTCATCAGATTCAATTTCATATTCTGATTCAATATAGTTTAAATCGTCAAGTTTAGCAATAAATTCGATCTTATCTTCACCATCTTCAACTTCTCTTTTACCAATAATTGTATAGGTGTTTTCACCAACAATCATGATACCATTGAGATTGAATTCAGTTTCATCATCATCGTCATCGTCTTCAGATTCTACATCATCAGAAGAATCACTCTTAAGAACCAAATTATAATGAATAACATATGTTTCAGTTTCTCCTAGTAAACCATTAAAACTGAAATTAATCATCGATTCATATCCTTCAAGATTAGAAACATCGACTGTGACATTTAATCCATTGTTTGTTCCTAAAACCTTTTCAATCAATTCAACATAAGGTTCAATATCAGTGATAACATCATCAGCATTATTTGGTTCTGCTTCAGGATCAGTACTCATAGACATTGTATCTAGTGATGTTTGAGTTGCTGCTACAGGTTCTGTGTTTGGTAGTAGTTCTGCTGCAATTAATGCTTGGAAAGTCAAGACATCTTCATTTGTTGAAAATTGTAATCCTAGATTACCAATAGATCCACAGGCACTTAAAAGTGTTACTGTTAAGGCCATAAATCCTAAAAATAGTTTTTTCATTTTTTCTTCCCTCTTTCTTGGTTACACTATATAAACGAATGAGAATCGATTTTTATTGGTACAAAATAAAAAAGAGACCAGAAATGATTCTAGTCTCCCTAGATTTTAGGTGTTCTATAACGCAGACTTTAAAGCTTTAATTGGGTCTTTAACTGATGCAAGCAGTGCAGGGATGATTCCAATAATTAATGTGAGTATGATATTACCAAAGAATAAAATAATGAGTTGTAAATCACTTAAGTTAACAATATTCTTAACATTAAGTGCTGCTTCAAATAATGTATTAAAGGTGGGTGTTAAAGCATATAACATGATGAGACCTAAGATTCCACTAAAGATACCAATAATCATTGACTCCGCACTAAAGACATTGAAGATATCTACTTTTCGCGCACCGATACTTCGAAGAATTCCAATTTCTGGTGTTCTTTCGACTACCGATAAATAAGATAGGATTGAGACAAGTGAGATTGAAACAAATAAGGCAATTGATGCGACTACAACTAAAACTACACTAACGGCTGATAAAGTCGTATCAACGAGTCTCGACTGATTCTCAGTGGTCGGGTTTAGAATAATGTTTTGTTGATGTGGTAATCCGATATTATAACTTTCTAAATACTCAATGATTAGCTCTTTTGATTCACTATCTTTATGATAAAAGACAATACGAGAAGGATTTTGTTCAATACCTAATTGACGAATCAGTTTATTAGCATCTGTTTCACTAATGATTTGTCCAGTTAATACGGAGTATAGTGGTGTATCATTCTCATAATAAGAATCAATCACTTCTTGTTGTCTAATGACAACCGGTGCTTCTTTTGTTTCAGTTAAGATGAATCTATTAACACCTGATGTGTATCGAATACCTTGATACTGTGGAATTAAAGCGTTTTGTTTACGACGCATAATTCCAACAATCTTTAAAGTGATTGTTCCATCATCATTATAAATATCTTGATTAGTTCTTTTATCAAATAGATTGGTGTCTTGGTTTTCGGTATAGATGATGCCACTATGAGCAATCTTGATTTCTAGATTGAGTAAATCATCAAAACTGATTTGTAAACTATAATCATTACCATCATATCCAAGTCGATTTAAAACAAGATCTGGTAATTGGTTTCTATCACTAATCACTAAAACACCTTCTGCAACACGATTAACTGATACTGTGTTACTTGGTAGTTTTCCATATAGAACATCAAACATTTGATTTAAATAGTCATGATCTTCATAAGGGATTTCACCAATATCAGAAACTGTTGAGGTACTATATGTAACACTTCGAATGACATCACTCGAATCCTTTAATAAGAAAGTCGGATAATTTAAATCATAATAGTATTTAATGTCATGATACCATTCTGGATTCATTTCATTAATATGATTTAAGTATTCAGGATTTATATAATTAACAACTTCTTCGTAAATCATTGGAGGGATCGTTTGTTGAGACGTGATATACATTTGATTGGTTGGAAATGGATTAGGTCTTGGAACTGCTGGATTATTTGGGTCTGGAAAAGCCTCAATTTTAGTCTTATTCTCAACAACGATTGGTGTTGATGTGTTTGATGTGACTTGAACCACACTGACATATCTTGAAAAACCAACCGAAATCCCGATAACCAAACCGATTCCAACAACACCAATCCCACCAGCTATTGATGATACAATCGTTTTACCAACCTTTTTTATGAGATTGAAAAAACTAAGTTTGAGTGCAGTGAAATAACCCATGTATGTTTTATCTTTGGTCTTTTTATGGTCAAGTTGTAAATCTTTAGGTGATTTGATTAGTGTTTCATCTGAGGTCACTTCACCATCAAGTAAATGAATGATTCGATCACTATATTCAATCGCTAGTTCTGCATTATGAGTCACCATAACGACCAAGCGGTCTTTGGAAAGTTCTTTTAATATTTTAATGACTTGGATACTGTTTTCACTGTCTAGTGCGCCTGTTGGTTCATCCGCTAGGATGACCTGAGGGTCATTCACTAAAGCACGTGCAATAGCAACCCTCTGTAATTGTCCATTAGAGAGTTCATTTGGTCTTTTATTGAATTTTGATCCAAGTCCAACTTGGATTAGGGCATCCTTGGCTTTTTGACGTCTTAATGAACGATTCATTCCACTTAATGATAAAGCGAGTTCAACGTTACTTAAGACTGATAAATGCTCAATTAAGTTATAACTTTGGAAAATAAATCCGACTTGATGGTTACGGTAATGGTCCCAGTCTTTATCTTTAAAGTTTTTAGTTGGTTCATCATTAATTAAAAAATCACCATCATTATAACGGTCTAGTCCACCAATCACATTTAAGAGTGTTGTCTTACCACAACCAGAGGGTCCTAAAATAGAAACAAACTCGGCTTTTGAAAACTCCAAATTGATTTTCTTAAGTGCTTTAATTTCCTCATCGCCAGTTAGATAGCTTTTACTGAGTTCTCTTAGTTTGATCATGGCATTCACCTCTTAAAAAGATTGTATAAATTTATATCTAATAACCTTTGGTTATATTAATTGATAACCATCGTCTACTTTGAATTAATTATAACATGATGTCGTAGGGTTGAATAAATGTCACTGACTATACCTTAGATAAGAAAAACTCTAAGTTCAAATGACTTAGAGTTAAAATATTTCTTTACTTATACCTATTAATTGATTCTTTACGCATAAACTAAGTTTAACTTATCATTAATACTTGATTTTTATGTAGTCGATCTATTCTTTTGTTGATTCATGATATGTTTTTGTTGTTTCACTTCTGTCTTTGTAACAATTGGCAGTAATGTCTGATAGATACTTTCCACTTGATGCTGCTCAATCTTCTTCTTAGATCTACTAGAAATAATTTCCATTGTCCTAACGAGTTTATTTACTTTTGTAACTCCAGCATATTCTGGTATACCTTTATAATCATAAAAGGCTGAATCACCAAAAACAATAATATTTCTAAATACACCAGTAATTCCCAAAATATCTCTTAGACGATAATAATGTTGTGTATTTTGATTAATTGGATTTACAATCGTATATGTATTTCCACTAGGGTGTTTAATTTCGAGTTTTTCACTTAACCAACTACCGGTTATCTGACCAGTAACGTTCTTAACTTCTAGAATGTATATTCCGGAAGTGTGAATAGCAATTATATCAATCTCACTATATACTCCACTGCTTTGTGGAATATAAGCATTCTTTATTATTTTTGCTTCTGGATAGCATTTTTCAATTTCTGCTGTTACTAGTGTTTCTAGTAGAACTTGCTTTGCATGAAGATACTGTGTTCTTGTTTGGTCATCTTTACTTTCTTCAAGAGCGAGTTCACGTTGTAATCTTTGATTAATCTCTATTTTCAATTGATGTCTCAAAGTAAATATATAAATCAGATAACTAATATTAAATAATCCAAATGCGAAAAGTGATATTGCGAGAACTAGATCCAATTCAAGTCCGAATACCCCTAGAGAGATAAAAATAAAGATGTTAAAGTAAATAAAGATGTCTGGAAACTGAAATAAACTAGTTTTGTTCATTATTAATTCACACTGTCCTTTATTATATGTTAAAAACTATCGATGATATCATGTATTTATTTTAACATTTATCGCGAATATATAAAAACTTTCATATAAGAATAACTTTTTATTTAACTATTGGGAACTTTTTATAAAAAAACGCAATTACATATTGCGCTTTTTCTTGATAATTGATTTTATTAATATGATTAGCAATTAGTCCATGCAATCCATTAGGTTAAGGTCTTTTGGCGCAAGTGCTTCAAAGTCAACATCAGCGTCATAATCAACACCATCATAACCAAATCCATTGATATGATGAAATTCGCTGATGAACTTATTTGTTCCTGGTAATTCAAAGATGGATTCATCTTGATGTGCTAAGACACATTCATTCGTTTTAGTTTGAACAACTGGATCCATTTCATAGTGATCAATTCTCACTCGATTTTTACTATCAGTAATTCTTTTATCACCATAAATCATATCTTTAAATAAACGATGCTTATGGGCAAGAATAGATTCATGTGTTCCTTGTTCCTTCATGACATCAAATAAACATGAAATGTAGGATGTAATACCTGGAATAAAGACACTGGCTTTAGTGGTTACCGCTTTTGATGATGAGACCATTGCCTCCCCTTGATACTTATGCTTTAATAATTCATTTAAATTGTTTGCTGTTGCTTCTAAATCATCTTTAGCACGACCGATTGTACCACTACGATAGATCTTATCCATCGTACCACTTCCAACATACGTATAAGAGACAGTTTTAGCATGTGGTGCAAGTACACCAGCTTGATCAAGTGCTTCAACCCAAGCTTTCCAATCACTTCCACCCATGACGAAAACAGTCCCATTGATTTCATCTTGATTGGCTGCACTAATATTAATATCTTTAATCTTTTTAGTTGCAACATCAAGTGTTTTTCCAGCCATATCTTCACCAATCGGTTTAATCGCTGAATAAACCATTTCATTGGTTTCAAAGTTAAGTCTTGCTCCTGCTGCAAGCGAGTAAATAACAAGATCTACTTGGCGAAAAGTTTCTTTTATCTTATTGATTGCTACTTCTTTAATCTTAGGACTAAATGCATTTCCTAAAATATCATAGTGCTTTGAATCTAATGATTTTGCTTGTTTTAAGAAAGCAATATTGTTCCAATATCCAGCAGTACCTGTTCTTTGATCTTTTGGACGACTTTCAAATGAAACGTTGATGGTTGATGCATTTGCATTTTGTGCAAGGGTAACACGGCTGGATAAACCATATCCAGACGAACCACCAATGATGAGTACCCGTTTTGGTCCATTAAAGTTCGGTAATTTTTTAGCTTCATCAAATAATTCTTTCACATATTCACTGCATCCAATAGGATGTGCATTTAAATATAAGTTATTTCTAATAGCTGGTTTGATAATCATATAGATATTTCTCCTTTAAGTAAAAATCACATGTATATCTATTATAAAGTAGAATGCATGAAATGCATAAAAAAATACTATGATGTTCAAACAATTTATGAATCATCATTGAAAATCGATAAAAAAATAGGTGATTAACAGACTATGCAGGATACCCCAGACTAAAGAAAGATAACCCTAAGATTAAACTGCAGAGGTGTTTCGCCCATGTGAGAAGACGGTTTTCTGATGTCGTTAAAACATTACCTGAAGAAAATATATCAAGCAGTTACGCAAAAAAGATTTTGGATGTCATCGGACGACTCTTTTATCTAGAGTCTATGTATAAGAAGGAAAAACTCACAGCGATGAACACTCTCATTAGACGTAACAAGGAACACCCTCCCATCCTAAAAGAACTGGAAGAACTTCTTTTTAACCCTGTCTATAAACCAGGATCCGCTTTAGAGGGTGCGGTGAACTACGCGAAGAAGGTCTGGCCAGAACTTACGATCTATCTCTCATCAGGATATATTGAAATATCGAATAATATCGCAGAAAGAGCCGTCAAACCATTCGTGATCAACTTTAAGGTCTTTATGACATCGGGTTCTTATGATGGGGCAAGATATACGACTCTTCTGTTTTCTATCATCAGGACAGCGCCTATGAATGATTTAAATGTTTCAAAATACTTAGCATATGTTTTAGACCATATTCAAACAAAGGATATCAAAGAATCTACTACCTTACTCACCAAAGCTCAATAAGTCACTGAAGAACATATAAAATCCGCCGTTTTCCGCCAGGTGAGATTTCAACTCCTCATACAAAAACACCACCTAGAGCGATCCTCTAAGTGGTTTTCTTTTGATACGGTGTTAATATTTGACGTTTACAGTCTTTTTGTCGGAAATGACGAACTTTCCTAGTAAATAAAAAAGCTCTTCTCTGTCACGAGAAGAGCAATTCATATTAATATTGGTGACCCGTATGGGATTTGAACCCATGAATGCATGCGTGAAAGGCATGTGAGTTAACCGTTTCTCCAACGGGCCATAAAAAAGATGGCGGAGCAAGAGGGATTTGAACCCTCGCGCCGGTTTCCCAGCCTGCGCCCTTAGCAGAGGCGT
>JAEYXZ010000030.1 GCA_023431045.1 Bacillota bacterium
AGCTAGTAAGGAGCAGTATGATTTAGTATTAGTTGATACTGCAGGTAGACTTCAAAATAAAGTTAATTTAATGAATGAGCTTTCGAAAATGAAACGCGTCATTCAAAAAACATTACCAGAGAGTCCACAAGAAACATTACTCGTCATTGACGCAACAACGGGTCAAAATGGAATGAATCAAGCTCATGTTTTTAATGAAGCAACCGATCTTTCAGGAATCGTTCTAACAAAACTTGATGGAACTGCAAAAGGTGGGATTGTACTCGCAATCAGACACCTTTATGATTTACCAATTAAGTATGTTGGACTTGGTGAAAAAATCGATGATTTAGTCCCATTTGATATCGAAAATTATATCTATAATCTATTCAAAGGATTCTTCTAATGGAACAACTAGAAAAGACTGAATATTTAAATTTACTTTTCGGATATTACCAAGAATTACTAACTGAGAAACAACAAACTTATTTCACGATGTACTATCATGAAGATAATAGTTTATTTGAGATTGCTGAAGCGTTAAATGTGTCCCGTAATGCAGTTTATGATCAACTTAAAATAACCGAAAAACACTTAATTGATTTTGAATCAAAATTACATTTATATGAACAGGCTAAAAAGCGAAAAGAACTTTTGAATGATCTTGAATCTTCAAAAGATTTGAGTTTGATTGAAGCCTTAAGAAAGTTGGATGAATAATGGCTAATTCCCTACAAGACCGTTTATCGATGTTTGTTAGACGGGTGACTGGTCGTGGCTCATTAAATGAAAAAGATATTGAAGAAATGATGCGAGAAGTGCGTCTTTCTTTACTTGAAGCAGACGTTAATTTTAAGATAGTTAAAGAATTTACACAAGCTGTTAAGGAACAAGCACTTGGTGAAAAAATCCTAAAAGGATTAAATCCAGGTCAACAAGTCGTAAAAATTGTACATGATGAATTAAAGAAAATCATGGGTGATGAATCGGTTGGTTTATTCTATGCTAACCAAGGCATGACAACTATTATGACGATGGGGCTACAAGGTTCTGGTAAGACAACGGCGATTGGTAAACTAGGTCTTTGGATAAGAAAACGTGATAAGAAAAATATCATGTTTATCGCTGCTGACGTCTATCGTCCAGCTGCGATTGACCAATTAAAAACCTTAGGTAAACAAATTGATATATTTGTTTATGATGAAGGTATTAAAGATGCAAGAACAATCGTTAAAAACGGATTAAATTACGCGAAAGAAAATAAGTTTGATGTCGTTATTATCGATACCGCAGGTCGACTTGCTATCGATGAAACGATGATGAAAGAATTATCAGATATTAAGAAAATTGTTAATCCAAATGAAGTGCTCTTAACCGTTGATGCGATGATGGGGCAAGAAGCAGCAAATGTTGCAAAATCGTTCCATGATCAAATTGGTGCAACCGGTGTTATCTTAACCAAGATGGACGGGGACACCAGAGGTGGAGCCGCATTATCAATTAGACGTATTTCTGATATTCCAATCAAATTTACATCTCATGGTGAAAAACTAGACACCATTGAAGCATTCCACCCAGAACGTATGGCTTCAAGAATCCTTGGAATGGGTGATATGCTCACCTTAATTGAGGAAGTTACATCAAATATTGATGAGGATGAAGCTAAATCAATGATGGAAAAGATGATGTCAGATTCCTATAATTATCTTGATCTTCAAAAACAGTTCAAGATGATTAAAAGAATGGGATCAATCTCTAAAATTCTTGGCTTTATTCCAGGTCTTGGAAAAATCAAGGATGCAATGAATCAAGTTGATGATAAACAATTTGATAAACTCAATGTCATCATTGAATCAATGACAGAAGCGGAAAGAAAACATCCAGATTTAATTGATACAAGTTCTAGAAGACGTGACCGAATCGCTCGTGGAGCAGGAGTTCAAGTCGCTGATGTGAACAAGTTAAGACAAGCTTTACAACAACAAAAACAAATGATGAAACAAATGGGCAATATGAGCGAGAAGGACATGGAGAAGATGAGTAAAAACCCAAGCAGTATGATGAAACCATTACCACCGAAAAAAGGCAAAGGTAAAAACAAAGGTAGATTTAGATTCTAATTCACACTTAACAACCCTTTAGGGTTGTTTTCTTTATGAAGTTATCCACAAATATTGTGGGGAAAATGCTTGATTAGTCATGATAAAATAGATACAACCAAAAATGGGGAGAATGCAACATGAAAAAAATCACACTTATCGACGGAAATTCATTGATGTTTAGAGCTTATTATGCAACCGCCTATCCTGGTGCGAAGCTACTCCAAACATCAACTGGTATATATACCAATGCAGTGTTTGCGTTCTCAAATATGCTGGACAAAATTATTGAACTATCAGATGGTCACATGTTGATTGCATTTGATACCGGAGAACCTACAAAAAGACATTTACAGTACGATCAGTATAAAGCCGGTCGTAAAGAAATGCCTGAAGAGTTGATCCAGCAAATACCACTCATTTATGAATTGGTCACTTTGCTGGGTATCAAGCGTCATAGCTTCGCCGGCTACGAAGCGGATGACATCATTGGTACCCTGGCGAAGGAAGCCTCAAAAAAAGGTTACGAGGTTCATGTATATTCTTCCGACCGTGACCTACTTCAACTTGTCGATCAAAACGTAACCGTTCATTTACTCAAAAAGGGAATGAAGGAAGTTGATCATTTCACCCCAACAACACTATTTGAAAAATACCAATTAACACACGAACAATTTATTGACTTAAAAGCACTGATGGGCGATCCATCCGATAACATTCCAGGACTTCCTGGTGTTGGAGAAAAAACCGCAGTTAAATTATTACAAGAATGGAAATCACTTGATCAAATCCTTCTCAATAAGGATAAAATCGCTGGTAAACTAGGTGAAAACATTCGTGCCAACGAACATTTAGCCTTAATGAGTAGAGAACTTGCAACCATCGATTTAGCAACCCCACTTGATTTCACTGTGGATGATATTCCAATTGAAGAAATCAACGAAGAAGCACTCATTCAATTCTTTAAGCGACTTGAGCTTAAAGCACTTGCTATTAATTTTAGAAAGAAAAATGATACACCTGCTCAATCAACTCCACAAAACTTTAATTATGAAGTTTTAGAGGATGAAACTCAATTATCTAAGGTTTTGAATCAAAACTTAGCAATATATTTTGAATTCTCCGATTTTAATTATCATAAAGCAGATTTATGGGGTATTGGATTATCCAATGGAATCAATCATTATTTTGTATCTGCAGAACTATTACTTCAATCGGATACGATAAAGAATTATTTAGCAAATCCAAAGTTTGAGAAATATGTGTATGAATATAAAGGCATGAAAGTCTACATGAAGTGGCATAATCTTGATCTTGCTGGTGTAAACTATGATCTCTTACTTGCAGCATATATCATCAAGTCATCCATTGGTAAAGAAGACTTCACTGCAATCGCTCAAAGTTTTGAAATTTCGGATTTAGCTTACGATGAAGAGGTTTATGGTAAGGGTGCAAGAAAAGCACTCCCACTGATTCCTTCAGACTATGAACCACATATTGCTAAAAAAGCTGCAATCATCTATGAACTTAAGAATAAAACTTTAGACATTCTTAAAGAACGTGAACAACTCCATTTATTAAATGATGTTGAAATTCCACTTTCAGATGTTATTGCAGATATGGAATTTGAAGGTCTAAAAGTAGATCAAGTTGAACTTGAAAGACAAACCAAAGATCTACAAAAGCGAATCAATGATTTAAAAACGCATATCATCGAATTAGCAGGTGTTGAGTTCAATATTGATTCACCAAAACAATTAGGTGATGTACTCTTTGAAACATTAGGTCTTCCAAATGGCAAGAAAACAAAAACAGGTTATTCAACAGATATTGAAGTTTTAAGTTATTTAGCAGATAAGCATCCAATCATCAATGAAGTCATCACTTATCGCCAACTAACAAAACTATATTCCACGTATTTGATTGGTATTAAAGATTCAATCTTCAAAGATGGAAAAGTTCATACTATCTTCAATCAAGCATTAACTTTAACAGGAAGACTATCTTCCCTAGAACCTAATCTTCAAAATATACCAATTAGAACCGAAGAAGGACGTCAGATAAGAAAAGTATTCATTCCAACTGAGGGTAATTATTTGGTTGGTGCCGACTACTCACAAATTGAACTACGTGTTCTTGCTGATATGGCAGATGTCAAAACACTTCAAGAATCCTTTAAAGCAGGAATTGATATTCATACAGCGACTGCTCAAAAGGTCTTCCATGTTGATTCAGTTGATGGTGAACAAAGAAGACGTGCGAAAGCAGTTAACTTTGGAATCATTTACGGAATTGGTGCTTGGAGTTTATCAGAAGATATTAACGTCACTGTTTCAGAAGCAGATCAGTTCATTAAACGTTATTTAGAAGTATATCCAGAAATTAAAAAGTATATGACAGATATCGTTGAATTTGCTAAAACTCATGGATATGTTGAAACAATTTTAAAACGTCGTCGTTACATACCAGAATTAGAATCGAAAGTTTTCGCAGTGAGAGAATTTGGTAAAAGAACCAGTTTAAATGCACCGATTCAAGGATCAGCAGCAGATATTATTAAACTTGCAATGATTAAGTTGCATCAATACCTAAAAGATTATCAAAAGAAATCCAAGCTCATTTTACAAGTCCATGACGAACTCATCTTAGATGTTGTACCAGAGGAACTTGAAGAAATGAAAAACATTGTACCATCGATTATGCAAGACGCATATCCACTCAAAGTCACATTAAGCACTTCATGTGATACCGGTAAAACTTGGTATGAATTGAAGTAAGAAAGGAATTTTATGCCTGAACTTCCTGAAGTAGAATCGATAAGACGCAATCTGAATAAAGTTGTTCAGCATGAAAAGATTAAATCAGTCAACGTATTTTATCGTCCCATCGTTTCAAACGATTTATCTTTTGAAACTAAAGTTACTGGACAAACGATTGAGGATATTCTAAGAAAGGGTAAATATCTCTTCTTTATCCTAAATGATTATGTGATGGTATCCCATCTACGGATGGAAGGTAAATATATGATGGATCACGATCTAGATCCAAAACATACTCACGTATTATTCCAATTTGAAAGTGGTCATCAATTGCAATATCACGATACTCGTAAATTTGGTCGATTTGAACTCATCAACAAATCAGATTTTGATATCAATAGCTACAACGATATAGCAAAAGAACCATTTGATATTACTAAAGATGAACTCTTTGACAAACTCAAAAATAAAACTATAAGCATCAAAGAAGCTATTCTTGATCAACGGATTGTTTCAGGAATTGGTAACATTTACGCGAATGAAATCCTATATCGATCAAAAATTCATCCCGCAAAACCAGCAATGATGGTCACTTTAGATGAAGTTGACTTACTCATTAAGCAGTCTAAATGGGTACTAGATAAAGCAGTTCGAATGGGTGGAACAACCATTGATACATTCGAATCCTTAGGTCATAAGGGTGAATTTCAACAGGAATTAAGAGTACATGGTAAACAAGGTGAGATTTGTCCACTTTGTGAATCAGTGATTCAAAAGGTCCAACATAAAGGGCGTGGCACATACTACTGCCCAGGTTGTCAAAAATCATATGTGGTCGCAATCACCGGTGGGATTGCAACTGGAAAAACTACTGCTGTGAACTATTTAAAGAAAAAGGGCTTTAAAGTTGCAGATTCTGACCAGATTGTTCAATCACTCTACCAAGATGAAGTAGTTAAAGATTGGTTAAAGAAAACCTTTGATGCAAAAGCATCCGATGGAAGTGTTGATCGTACAAAAATCGCTCAAATCGTATTTTCTAATCCTCGTAAAAAGGAACGATTAGAAGCTTATTTACATCCACTCGTATTTGAGAAAATTGAAGCATTTAAGAAGCATGAATTTGCTTATTTGAAATTCTTAGATATACCGTTGTTATTTGAAACAAGATATAAAGGGTTTGACAAATCATTATTAATTTATGCAAGTCGTAAAAATCAACTCAAGCGACTCATCGATAGAAACCATTTCACAATTGATGATGCGAAAAAGCGCATCAAAGCACAGATGCCAATTTCAAAGAAAATGAGACTGGCTGATGCAATCATTGATAATAATGGTTCGATAAAGGATTTATACAAAAAGATTGATTTATATTTGGAAATTTTTTAATCATTAAGGGAGTTTTTATGAAACTAAGATCAACATTTAAAGTGCTCACATCCAATACATTATCAAGCGATGATTTTAAGGTTCTTGTGCTACTATACCAACCATTAATGGGGTATTTAGCATATACCTTGTATCAAGCACTTTATAACTTAGTAAATCGACAAAACTATCAATCGATTGCTTTAACGCATCAGTTTTTATCAGATTTACTCAATGAAAAACTGGAACAAATTACCGAAGCTAAACATAAACTTGAAGCACTAAATCTTTTAGAAACTTATGAAGATTCAGATAATCGAATTTATGTCTTAAAATCACCATTAACACCAAGAGGATTCTTAAAAGATACTGTTCTTGGACAATTCTTATTAACCGAAATTGGACAAAAGAATTTTGCTGCCATTACCGAACATTTCAAGTTAGAAAAGATTGATTTAAGTGAACATAAAATCATTTCTAAACAATTTGATGATGTCTTCAAATTTGTACCAATGGAACACTATAAAGATGGTAGTACATATTATGGTAAGAAAACAAATGGTGGCGCAAAAATCACCTATCATCTCAATTATGATGCGTTTGTAGAGCATTTACCAGATCGTGTTAAAAAACCTGTCTTAATGAGTTTTAAGACGGAGGATACGATTCAAAAACTAGTTTTTGTATATCAATTCACGTTAGATGAAATGGTTGATGTGTATCTTAAGACTGTTCAACCTAATGGTGATATTGACTTATCACAACTCGCTTTTAAGGCTCAAAGTTATTATGTTAATAAGAAGAAAGAGTTACCAGTTGTTAGTGAAACCAAACAAGATGATGAAAAGAACATTACGATTCATTATTTAAAAACAGTTTCACCAATGCGAATCATTGAAAACTATGCAAAACTAGATTATCAGTTAATGGCAACCGATACGGTTCTAGAACTTTTATCAAGAAATCAAGCAGAATCTGGAATCATCAATGTCTTACTCCTTCATATCTTGAAATATAAAGAAGGAGAACTCCCACATATCTCATATTTAGAAAAAGTATTAGAAACGTGGTTTAAGAAAGGTATTAGAACAACAGAAGATGCCTATGAACTTGTCTTAAAACGTCAAGAAGAAGAGGTAGAAACTAAGAAAGTATCAAAGAAAAAGAAACAAAATCCTAAATGGGTTGATGAATATCTTGAAGAATTAAAGGAATGGGGTGGTGAATAATGCCATACGACGACATCAAAGAAACAGTGATGAGTGATCCTGAAACAAGACATCTGAATCTCGATGATAATGATTTATACACGGTATATCAATACTTACTCATGCGTGATTCTAATACCATGCCTGGATATATTCCAAAACTAATTTTCGAACCATACATACATATTGAATATGTTCCGACCAAAGCGAGAAGAGATGAAGAAATTAATCGCGAATTAAGACGTCATTTAGAAACATTTGAAAGTGATATCTATATTCAAGATGCTAGTTTTGAAAGCTTCGAAACACATGGTCTTAAAGCGTATGAAGATGCCTTAAAATATGCCAAACATCTAGTCTTTAGAAGCCCAACTTTCTATGAAAAAGGAATGTATCTTCATGGACCATATGGTGCAGGTAAGAGTTATTTACTAAGTGCTTTGGCAAAAGAATTAACGAAGAAGCGAGTGAATGTGATTTTCACGTTCGTCCCTGACTTGGTTCGAAACCTTAAAAACTCAATGGCAACTGATACCTTAGAAAGCAAAATTAATATGCTAAAACGATCCGATGTTTTAATCCTTGATGATTTGGGTGGAGAATATTTATCAGTATGGTTTAGAGATGAAATTTTATTACCAGTACTTCACTATCGTTTGAATGCTAAACTTCCTGTTCTAATATCTTCGAACTTATCACCTGCACAGCTTGCTAACGCGATTGCATCTGAGAATGAAGATGATATGAAATCCACACGAATCTTAAAGCGAATCCAAGATTTAACTACACCATTTAAATTCGATACTAGATTTGGCAAATAATATTGATTTTTAACAAAATCAGTGTAAAATATATATGAAATGCAATGAGAAGGACATGATTCTTTGAAACATAGCGATGTAGAACTGGTGAAAGCTGCAAATAAAGAATTACCACCTTTGAGCAGATAGTAGGAAATGACTATCCGGTTAATCTCGTTAACGATTTTAAATGAAGTGCCAGAACTCTTCTGGAATTAAGGTGGTACCACGGATTATTACGAATTCGTCCTTAAGCATTTATTTGCTTGGGACGATTTTTATTTTTTAAGGAGGCAACATATGTTAAATATTCAATTTCCCGATGGTCAAATGAAACAATTTAATGATGGGGTTAATGCACATGAGATTGCATTAAGTATTTCTCCATCACTTGCAAAGAAGGTTATTGCGGCTAAGTTTAATGGTGCACTGGTTGAACTTTTTAGACCGCTTCATGCTGATGGAGAAATCAAACTATTAACTGAAAGTGATCCAGAAAGTTTTGAAGTCTTAAATCACTCAGCAGCTCATCTTTTAGCTCAAGCGATTCGTCAATTTTATCCACATGCTTATTTTGGTGTAGGACCTGCAATTGAAGAAGGTTTTTATTATGATGTTGATTTTGGTAAGGATTCATTTTCAGATACAGAACTAAGCAAGATTGAACATGAGATGAAGAAACTTGCGAAAGAAAATTACCGGATTGAAAGACGTGATGTAAGTTATGATGAGGCAAAGAAAATCTTTGCTAATGACCCATACAAACTTGAATTGATAGAACAATTTAAAGTCGATGGATTAAGTGTCTATCAACAAGGTGATTTCATTGACTTATGTCGTGGTGGACATGTTCCATCAACCTCGTACATCAAACACTTTAAGTTATTAAGTATTGCAGGTGCATATTGGAGAGGGGATTCAACCAAACAACAACTCGTCAGAATTTATGGCGTTGCATTCTTTAAGGCTGAAGATCTTGAAAAGCACTTAGTATTACTGGAAGAAAGAAAACAAAGAGATCATCGTAAAATCGGTAAAGAACTCGATTTATTCATGGTTAATAATGATGTTGGTTCAGGGTTACCGTTCTGGTTACCAAAAGGTGCAACAATTCGTCGCATTGTTGAACGTTACATTACTGATAAAGAAATCTCATTAGGATACCTCCATGTCTACACTCCAATTATGGCTAATGTCGAATTCTATAAGAAGAGTGGACATTGGGATCATTATCATGAAAACATGTATCCACCAATGGACTTAGGTGATGGTGAAATGTTGGTATTAAGACCAATGAATTGTCCACACCATATGATGATTTATAAAAAAGATTTACACTCCTATCGTGAATTACCAATTCGTATTGCTGAACTTGGGATGATGCACCGATATGAAAAGAGTGGTGCATTATCTGGTTTACAAAGAGTTCGTGAAATGACCTTAAATGATGCACACCTATTTGTTAGACCTGACCAAATCGCAGAAGAATTCAAACGTACGGTGAATCTAATTATTGAAGTTTATAAAGACTTTAAGATTACGGATTATTCTTACCGTCTATCCTACCGTGATAAGAACAATACTGAAAAGTATTTCCCGGATGATGCAATGTGGAATAAAGCTGAAAAGATGCTAAAAGAAGTTATGGATGATATGAAATTACCATACACTGAAGCGGTCGGAGAAGCTGCATTCTATGGACCAAAACTGGATATTCAAGTTAAAACTGCACTTGGTATGGAACAAACTTTATCAACTGTCCAACTTGACTTCTTGTTGCCTGAAAGATTTGATTTAACTTACGTTGGTGAAGATGGTAAAAATGATCATCGACCAGTCGTTATTCACCGCGGTGTCGTGTCTACGATGGAACGCTTTGTTGCATATTTAATTGAAGAGTATAAAGGGGCATTCCCACTCTGGTTAGCACCGGTTCAAGTTAAATTAATTCCAGTCTCACTCGAAGCTCATGGATCTTATGTTATGTCGCTTCATGAAGCGTTGAATCAAGCTGGATTTAGAGTGGAATCAGACTTTAGAAATGAAAAACTTGGATATAAGATTAGAGAAGCTCAAACGATGAAGATTCCTTATCAATTAGTCATCGGTGATCAAGAGGTTAATAGCCATAGCGTCACTTACCGTGAATATGGTAAAGAAGAACAGGTTAAAGTTTCAATCAATGAATTTATTTACTTATTAAAACAACGATTAAACGATAAAAACTGAGTACATTCGTATTCAGTTTTTATTATTTAAAATAATAAAGAGAATCAATTCATGTTATCATTGTATTAAAGAAGTTTTTGAGTTTTTCAAGAGAGAGGATGATATTCATGCTTGAAGTACGTGATGTACAACTTAAATATGGTGAGTTTGTCGCAGTAAACCACTTATCGTTTAATGTTCAACCAGGAGAAATCTTTGGATTACTCGGACCTAACGGTGCTGGAAAGACAACCACTTTTAGAATGATTATGGGATTATTATATCCATCCATTGGTTATGTTAAATATGATAATCAGTATGTCAGTTATGATTTAGTTGATAAAATTGGCTATATGATCGAGGAACGTAGTTTATTAACTAAACTAACGGTTAGAGATCTAATGTTATATTTTGGTCAACTCAAAAATGTTCCAGTTGAAACCATACTCAAACGACTTGATTACTGGTTAAAGCGATTTGATATTAGTGATTACAAAAATAAAAAGATTAAAGAACTTTCAAAAGGAAATCAACAAAAAATTCAATTCATTTCAGCCCTTATAAACGATCCAACGTTGCTTGTTCTTGATGAACCTTTTTCAGGACTAGACGTCATCAATATTCAAACTTTTGTCGAAATTATTCGTGAATTTCAACAAAAGGGTGCGGTCATTATTTTCTCATCACATCAAATTGATCATGTTGAAAGTTTCTGTGAACAACTCGTTATTCTTGACAAAGGTAAAACAGTTTTAGCAGGAAAGATTAAAGACATTAAAAAAGATTTCAAAAAGCATAATATCAGATTAATTGCTGATGGCATTCAAAAAGAAAAGTTATTGGCAATTAAAGGAGTTTATGACTGTATCGAAAACTCAAATGAGTGGATTGTTAAAATCGATGATGAAGTTGTTTCCAAAGATGTTTTTGAATATATAAAAACATTAGACAATGTTAGAAAGTTTGAAGTCGAAGAAGCATCGCTTTCGGAAATCTTTATTGCGAAAGTAGGTAAGAAATATGAAGAAGCTTAAATACTTAATTCAACATGGTTTAAAGAAACGTCTTTATACAAAAGCTTTCATGATTTCAAATATCATCATTGCTGTCATCATGATTGCAATTGCAATCATTCCAACCTTAGTCGCTCGTTTTAGTACACCTGAGAATGTTGTTGTTGAAGATAAAATTGGAGTTTATGTTGCACCAAATAATGCAGCGGTTAGAAATTACATCGAAGCTCAAACCGATGCGATGATTATGACTATGGGGGCATACCCTGAAGTTGAATATATTATTGCTGATGGTGATTTCACATCAGGTTATGATTTTGATAATTATTTAGATGATACCCATGAATATCACGGATTAATCTATGTTGTGATTGAAGATGATAAGTTAGAAGTAAATGTCTATAATCAGTCACTTAATAGTTATACAATTGCTGCAATCAAACAAATGGTTCCAGAGTTACAACGTATCTATTATCTTTCACTTCATGGTGAATTAAATGACTATGTTAAAGATACTTTTGTTGAATTCCATGAAACACCAGTTGGAAGTGATTTTTCAGATATTTTAGCTGCGATGTCATCCATTTTTGTGATCCCAATGTTTATCTTAATTACCTTTGGTTTACAAATGATTGGAGCAGATATTATTGAAGAAAAGAGTACTAAAGCAATCGAAATCATTATTGCATCAGTTCCACCAAAAACACATTTTGTTGCTAAAATACTTTCAATTATTATTTTCTTAACATTGCAAATGTTACTCTATTTTGCTTACGGTGTCATTGGTGTCTACCTCAATGAAATGATTTCCGCTGGTTCACAAAGCGGTTCATGGACCTTAGTACTTGGACCAATTGCAGATCAAATACTACCAACAGTTGTCTTAGTACTTGTTTGTGCACTTGCTGGCGCAATCCTTTATTTAGTCATAGGTGCCTTTGTTGCAAGTCTTGCAGTCAATCAAGAAGATTATCAACAAATTCAAACACCAGTCATGATGATTTTAATGGTTGGATATTTTGCCTCAATCATAGCAGGATCTGCTCAACTTGATTGGTTAATGACAATCCTAAACTATATTCCATTCTTTTCACCAATGACTATTCCAGGATCGTTTATCAATGGCTATATTGATTGGGCTGGGGTTGCAATATCAATGGGAATATTAATTGGTATAACGGTACTAATTATCGCATTAATCTCACCACTTTATCGTGCATCGATTCTAAACTATGACCAATCTAAATTATTTAAGAGAATCTCAAATTCAATTAAAGAAGCAAAGCATTTAAAAGAAAACCAAAAAGCCTATTTTGCTCAAGGTAACCACAATGATCAATAAAAATGAACTTCAATCCATTCTTGAAACATTAATCGATCCTTCGCTCCAATTAACGTTTAAAGAAGCTGGAAGTATCATTGATGTATCAATAGATGAAAACCAAATCGTCAATTTAAAAATTGCACTAAAAAATCGTAAAAAAGATGAATCAGATATCAAATTAGAAATTGCTCGTTTATTAAAAATTAAGTATGGATTCCCTGGTGTTAGAATCGAATTTAGTGATTCTAAGTTTCAAATCGAATCAGGAAAGAAAATAACTTATCTAGGAATTATCTCTGGTAAAGGTGGCGTTGGTAAATCCAGTGTGACAGCCAATTTAGCGGTCGCATTATCACATTTAGGTAAAAAAGTTGGTATCATTGATACTGATGTCTATGGATCATCCATTCCAAGTATATTTAGGCTACCAATCGAACCACTTTCTACCTCAGAGGATGATGAAATTATCCCCGCTACTTATGAAAATCTTCAAATCATCTCACCAGAATTTTTCATGCCTAAAAATCAACCACTGATGTGGCGTGGACCGATGCTTGGTAAATTATTAACACTTTTCTTTGAGAATGTGATTTGGGATGATGTTGATCTTGTACTAATCGACTTACCACCAGGAACGGGTGATGTTGCACTTGATGTCCAAGGATTCGTTCCTAGTGCTAAAATGATATTGGTGACAACACCACATCCAAATGCGTCCCATGTTGCCTTAAAAGCCGGAATTGGCGCTAAGGAAATCGGACATGATGTCATTGGTGTTGTTGAAAACATGAGTTATTACTATCACGAATCATCAAACGAAAAAATCGACATCTTTGGTGTCGGTGGTGGATTGAAAGTTGCAAATGAGTTACAAGTACCTCTACTCATCCAAATTCCAATCAACCAACCTGCAAAACAAGATTCATACATTTTTGAAGCATCAGAAATGAATGGAAAACTTTATCTTGCACTTGCATCAAAAATATTAACCATGATATAGGAAGTAATTGAATTGGCCAAATTACAAAAATTTTATGATTTAGATAACGCTGCAAAAATCTTTCCTGCAGTCGCATATGAGAATCGGAGCTATATGTTCCGACTTTCTGTCGTATTTAAAGAAAGTGTTGATCCAGTTGTTCTACAAGAAGCACTCGAAAAAACGACTAAACGATTTATCAACTTTAATGTTAGATTACGTCGTGGATGGTTTTGGCATTTCTTTGAAGAAAATCCAAATAAACCAAAACTCTTTATGGAAACTGGCTATGTCAACCAATATTTAATACCAGCTGAAAATAACGATTTCTTATTTAAAACAATGTATTTTGGTAACCGTTTAACGGTCGAATTCTTCCATGCATTAACCGATGGAACTGGAGCTTTAGAGTTTATCAATGCATTAACATTTAATTATCTTCAATTAAAAGGTTATGAAGTATCAGATGAAGGTAAGATTCGACATGCATTATCAAAACCTTCATTTGCAGAAGTTGATGATCAATTTAAAAAGATTTATGATAAACATAAATTCGAGAAAATAAAAGAACCACAAGCCGATCACTTAAAAGGAACCACATATGCAGACGGCTATCAAGCCGTACTTCATAGTTACTTTAAAGTGGATGAATTAAAAGCATTAGTTAAAGAGTTGGGTGTAACAGTCACAGAGTTTTTCGCTGCTGTAATCACTTATGCATATATTAAAAGTAATCGAATGAGCAAACATAAAAATCTTTATCGATTATTAATACCAGTCAATGTTAGAAAGTATTATCAATCGATTTCACTTAGAAATTTTGTTTCATTTATCCGAGTTAATTATGATTTACACAATAAGGATATTACTTTCCATCAATTACTCGAACACATAAAGACGACATTCAAAGAAGAATTATCCTACGATAAACTTAATACACGAATGATTTCTAATGTGAAGTATGAACAAAATATCTTTAATCGACTTGCTCCACTACCGCTTAAAATATTGGTTATGAAATCAATCTATGGAATTATCGGCGAATCAATGAATTCTATTTCTTACTCAAATATCGGTGTGGTTGATTTACCAGTCAGCATGAAACCATATATATCGCATTATCAATTCAATATTTCATCGTCACCGGAACAACCTAAAGTCGTCTCTTGTATATAATTTGAAAACACATTATGTTTTTCATTCATATCCAACATTATTGAAAGAGATTTAGAAAAAGAATTTTTCAAAGTCATTCATGAACTAGGATTAACACCAACCATCGAAGCGAGTGAATGGGAGGTATTATCATGACCTATTGTCAACATTGTCACGTTCATATGAGTCAAACCCATGAAACATGTCCAATTTGTGGTAGACAAGTTAAAAAAACGGATATCAAACCAGACATCGTTTTACAAGAATTTCCTAAACTGACTGTAACAACCAATAAAGCATTAATCGCTATCCGTATTTTACTGGCTTTAAGCACGGTTGTTTCATTAATAGTAGGACTCATTAATTTTCTAACTTACCAAGATAATCCAACCCTATGGAGTTTGATTATCATTGGAATAATCTTTTATATTTGGCTCTTTATTGCGCAAGTTGTTTTAACTAAAAGAACCTATTCAAAACGCATTCTTAATCACGTGATTGGCGTTAGTTTATTACTCGTTATTGCAGATCTATTCACTGGATGGCAACGTTGGTCACTGACCTATGCAATTCCATTCATTCTCCTTGCAACAACGGTTGGATTACCGGTAGTTGTTGTATCAATTCCAAAAAAATATCATACACAAGTCACACAACTTCTTAAATTAATCGCACTTGATATGATTCCACTCATTTTATTCTATATCACTAATTGGATGATACCTGGTGAATTGTGGCCTGTCTTAACTGCGGCTTGGTCAGGATTCTTGTTGTTAATATGCATGTTTATCATTGCACCAAAGACAACCATTCAAGAAATATATAAACAACTTCATGTATAGAATTTTAAAAGATAGCCATTTGGTTATCTTTTTTATCAATTCTTCACAGTATATATTGATAACAAATGGGTTGAAATACGAGTATAATAAATAAAAAAGATTGGTAGGAAATGTTCATGATATTAAATAGAACAACATGGGAAACAAAGGATATTAAGCCGTTTTTAGAATATCTTGAAGAGTTTAAACAAACCAATAAAATTGCTTGGTCTAAGAATCTTTTAAACACTCAAATGGAAGTCTTATCAATTCCAACAAAAACGTTATTTTCAATTGTTAATGAAATTTATCAAGGTAACTATTTATCCTTTTTAGATTTAGATATTTTTTCACACTATGAATCAACAACAATTTATGGGAAAATACTATCTAGAATTGATGATTTTCAGTTAATGACAAAGTATTTAAAGGTTTATATGAATCATATGGATTGTTGGGCTCATACCGATATTTTATCGTTTAGAATTAATGAAGCAAATCGCTTGGATTTTATTAAACTTGCCAAATCATTGATTAGTTCTAATGAATCATTCAAAAGAAGATTGGGATTATTCATTTGGCTTCAAATGATTAAGGATCATCGGACCCTTGAATTAATTTATGAAAGTATCCATAAGCTTCAAGTGGAAGATGATTATTATGTCATTATGATGGCAGGATGGGTTTTAAGTGAAAGTATCATCAAATATCCAAATGAAGTCCTTCTGTGGATTCAATCAAATCCAACACTCAATGCAAAAATTGTCAACAAAGCCATTCAAAAATGTCGTGAAAGTAGACGATTAACTCAAACTCAAAAAGACACACTTTTAGTTTATAAGAGAAAAGTGGTAAAGCATAAAGAAAAACAAGACTCCTTGGTTCATCATAAATAAAGGAGTTTTTTTATGCGACTAAGTGATTTTGATGAAAAACCAAGAGAAAAGTTAATCCGAATTGGAGCTGAGTCTTTACGGGATGAGGAATTAATTGCACTCCTCATTCACACTGGAACTAAAGATAAAAGTGTCATTGATGTTTCAAATGAGATTCTAAGTTTGATTCTAAATATTTCATATATTAAAAATATGACTTATAAGGACTTAAAGGCAATTAGGGGTATCTCGGATGCGAAAGCTACAACCATCCTTGCAGCAGTCGAATTAGGACGTCGTGTAAGGGATATCGAGTCTAACAAGCGAATTCGAATCCAACACATGGATCAAGTCTATCATATGCTTAAAGAGGATTGTTTAACGCTTGAACAAGAACACTTGATAGTGATCTGTGTGGATGTTAAAGGTGGAATCTTAAAAAGAGAAACACTCTATATTGGAACTGCTGATACAATTCATGTCTACAATAAAGACATCTATCGGAGTGCAGTAAAACTAAATGCCTATGGTGTTATTGTCATCCATAATCATCCCTCAGGTGATGCTAAACCTTCTCCCGCTGATATGATGTTCACTTCAAAAATGGCAGAAGCAGGAGAATATCTAAATGTTCACTTGATTGATCATCTCATTATTGGGGTGAATGAATACTATTCATTTAAAGACCACAAGAAGCATTATTTTTGATACAATAAAGTATACAAAGGATGTGGTCTAAGATGAAAAAAGATTCAAGTTTAAAATTGTGGTATGCGGTTGGGATTGGTGTGACACTATTAATCCTTATGATTCTTGTATCAAGTGT
>JAEYXZ010000043.1 GCA_023431045.1 Bacillota bacterium
CACCTGAAATGAGAGGTTTATATGCTTCGGTAAAAATACCTATTTTCATGTTTCTATTCTCACTTTTCTTTTCATTAGTATTAAATAATTAATCAATCCGAAAATCATACCGAAATAGTAAGTTGCAAAACGCCATAATAACATAAGAGCGAACACTTCTTGTTGACTGATAGCAAATAGTCCAAATAGTAGAGCGGAGAAGACAAACTCAGTTCCACCTGATGCACCAGGTAGTGGGACAAACTGCATCGTAACAATTGCTAGTAAGCTTGCGGCAATAAGATAAACTGATTCAATACCAGATAGTTGTAATTCAAGTGATATAGCTATCACAAGTGTGGTTGTGTAATAGAGAATGAGTGACACCATTTTAGCAGTTGTTGCAAGTAAGAAGACGCGTTTTTTCGTAAATAAGAAACGCACACTACCTTGAAAGTTGACAACAAAGTCAGAGGTTTTATTTTTGAGTCTGCTAGCAATCTTCTTAGTAAACTTGAATCTTTCAAAGAAACTAAAGATTTTTTCAAATAGACGATAAGCTCTCTTAACATACGCTAATAAAAAGAATAAGATTAATATTAAGATATTTAAAATCGATCCAACCATAATATAAATCAAAACGTAACCTGGTGCATTATAAATATAATTCCAAAAAAAGCTTAAACATAAGATGGTAAGAATGATTGATGCAATTTGGAATAATATCATATTGACAACTAATATGGAGGTTGCTTGATTACCTTCCATTCCATGCTTATGATAGTAATAAAGTTGAACAGGTTGTGCACCACTGGAGAAAGGTGTAATCCCGTTAAAGAATGGTTCAGTTAATTGGATTAAGAATCCAGTTGCATAAGGTAATTTCTTATCAAGTGCTCGAAGAACAATTTGATGAGATAATGCCATAATCAATAAAGCTAGTAAACTAATTCCTAAAGCAATCATAAAGAAACCAAGATCAATGGTTCCAATAACATGTAAAATTTGATCAAATTCTTCTAAGGAACCAACTACCGTCAACATTATTGCAAGGATTGCAATAACAATAAGTAAGTTAAACCAAATCTTCTTTTGATTAGTCGGTTGATTGTTTTGTTTATCTTGCATGAATTACATCGCTTCTAAAGCAGTAATACCTAGAAGACGCAGCCCTTCTTTTAATATTGTTAAAATTGCAGACACTAATAATAGATTCGTATTTCTTATAATGTCATCTTCAACATTAATTTTTACTTTTGCATAAAAACTATTAAACTCTGCTGAAAGCGAGAGTAAGTATCTAGCAATTACAGCTGGTGAATTCTCACTACAAGCGCGTTCAACTAAACTTGGGAATAAATCAATCACTTTCACTAAGTTAAAGTAAACATCGTCTTGATAGTGTTTTGAATCAATTAATTCTGGATTTAAAGATGCAAGTTTTAATATAGAGTTAATTCTTACGACACTATATTGAAGATAAGGTCCAGTTTGTCCTTCAAACTTAGTCATTTGATCCAAATTGAATTCATAATCTAAATGACGTTCATTCTTAAGGTCATTAAAGATAATTGCACCAATACCTACAGCTTTAGCAACTTCATCTTTATTTTCTAAATTTGGATTCTTTTCCTCAATCGCTGCTTTCGCATTTAATATCGCTTGATTAATGACATCCATCAATTTAGTAAACTTACCTTTTCTGGTACTCATCTTCTTACCATCTTGTAAGACTAAACCAAAATTGATATGGACTAAATCAAAATCATAACCCATTAAATCTGATACTTTTTTCAAGTTTTCAAAATGTAATTTTTGCTCATTCCCAACAACATATAAAATTTTATCAAAGTGATACGTTTCATGACGGTACTTTAAGGCTGCTAAATCTCTTGTTGCATAAAGGGTACCACCGTCACTTCTTTTAATTAAGACGGGTGGTTGATTTTCACCAACATAGACAACAAGTGCACCTTGGTCTTCTTTCAGTAAGTTCTTATCTTCTAATTCCTTCACGATAACATCCATTTTATCGTTAAAGAATGCCTCACCATTATAAGAATCAAAAGACACATTTAATAAATCATACATCTCCATAAATTCTTTTAATGATTCATCTCTAAAATATTGCCAGAGTGATAAATATGTTTCATCACCTTGTTCAAGTTTTAAGAAGGCATCACGACCTTGTTGGTCAAGGGTTGGATCATTCTTTTCTTCTTCATGAAAACGAACGTATAAATTTTGTAATTCAGCAATTGGGTTTTTAGCAATTAACTCTTTATTGCCCCATTTTTGATAAGCAACAATCATTCGACCAAATTGCGTACCCCAGTCACCTAAATGATTAATACCTACAACATCATAACCATTCTTTTGATAGATTAGTTTTAAACTGTTTCCAATCATGGTTGATCTTAAGTGACCCACTGAGAAGCTTTTCGCAATATTTGGACTTGAATAATCAATCACGACAACCTTACCATTTGGTTTAAGTGATCCGTAGTTAGCACCTTCTTCTTGAACACTCATTAATATGTCCTTCGATAATGCTTCACGCTTTAGGTAGATGTTTAGAAATCCGTTTAAGAAAATACATCTTTCAACATGTTGATTTTGTTCGATTGTTGATTTAAAATCCTCAAAAATAACTTGAATAGATTTACCAAGTGATTTTACAAACGAGAAAAGTGGAATAGCTAAATCGCTATCACCTTTTTTAGGTACTTCGATAACGATATCAGAAATACCAAGATTTTGTTCTAATGCTTGCTTTAAGTTGCTTTTTATATTGTCTATCATGAATGTATCCTCGTCTTTTAATTATAACAAATAAATTAAAAATTTACACCTTGTAATGTCGAGATGAAACCATTGACAATCATTATTTGTTTTGTTATGATAGTTATACACACCCCCACATAGGGGGGTATTATAGGAGGAAATTAGTGATGCACCAACATAAACATTCCATACACATCTTTAAGAATGCTCTAGGGCAATTAGAAGCGGTTATAAAAATGACCGAGGAAGACCGATACTGTATTGATATTTCAACTCAAATATCTGCAACCATTGCACTACTTAAGAAAGCTCAAAAAGAGATTTTGAGTCAGCATTTAAATACATGTGTTATTGAGTCAATAGAGTCTGGTGACAGTAAAGCCAAACTAGAAGAAATTAATCAATTACTATCAAAACTAATTTAGGAGAAAAACATGAAAGAACATCATCACGATCATGACCATGAATGTTGTGGTCATTGCGAAAATAAAGAAATGAAAGAAACTATGGTTTGCGATTGTCCAAACTGTGAAGATAATGGTACATCCGATTGCAAATGTGGTTGTTTAGATCAACAAGAAAATCATAACCACGAACATAACCATGAACATCACCATCATAAAGAAGGTGAAGCATGTTGTGGACATTGTGAACATGAAGAATCAAAGCAAGAAAAAGTTTGCGAATGTCCAAACTGTGAGGATAATGGTTCTACTGATTGTAAATGTGGTTGCTTAGATGATAAAGAAAAACATGATCACGAACACAATCACGAACATCACCACCATCATCACAAAGAAGGTGAAGCATGTTGTGGACATTGTGAACATGAAGAATCAAAGCAGGAAAAAGTATGTGAATGCCCAGGTTGTAAAGGAAATGGTACTGCTGACTGTCAATGTGGTTGTTTAGAAGGAAAGCATGAACATCATCATGATCATGCCAATCACGAAGGACATCACCATGATATGCATCATGATCATCATCACCACGAACACGCTCATCATGATCATAGTGGTCATGACCACAGTGCTCATGGTCATCACGGACATCATCATCACGGCAATTTATCCGACTTTATTATCAGATTCTTAGTTTCGCTCATATTCACGATTCCAATCCTAGTCTTATCACCTATGATTCAAGATTGGTTTGGTTTTACGCTCTATTGGGAATACAATAAATACATTACATTTGGTTTAGCAACTATTCTACTTATTTATGGTGGTAAGCCATTCTACACCAGTGCAGTTCATGAACTAAAAGCAAAAGAACCAGCAATGATGACACTTGTCACCCTTGCAATTCTTGTCTCATATGGTTATAGTACTGCCGTTGTCTTTGGACTTCCAGGTATGGACTTCTTCTGGGAACTTGCAACCTTAATTGCTGTGATGTTACTTGGTCACTACTTTGAAATGAAATCCTCGATGGTTGCATCAGATGCTCTTGAATCAATTTCAAAACTTCTACCTTCAACTGCTCATGTCGTTGTTGGAGATGAAATCATTGATAAACCATTATCTGATTTAAAAATTAATGATGTCGTTTTAGTTAAACCAGGAGAAAAAGTCCCAGTTGATGGAAC
>JAEYXZ010000080.1 GCA_023431045.1 Bacillota bacterium
ACTGAATATGTTCCACTTTACCAAAAGAAGATCATCCAAACTGCAAACGCGATGGGTAAACCAGTCATTACTGCAACCCATATGCTAGAATCAATGACAACCTTCCCAAGACCAACTAGAGCTGAGGCAAGTGATGTTGCGAATGCTATCTTAGATGGAACTGATGCGATTATGTTATCGGGTGAAACTGCGAACGGCGATTATCCAGTTGAATCCGTTAGAACTATGGATAAAATTGCTAGAGCGGTCGAACCAACGCTTAAATATGATGCGATTCTAGATCGTTCGATTCACTCATCTTTAAAAACAGTTAATGATGCGATTGGGGTCTCAGTTGCACAATCTGCATTAATTATTGATCAAGTGAAATTAGTGGTTGCCTTCACTGAAACAGGTGGTACAGCTAAACGTTTGGTTAAGTTCCGTCCATCCGTGCCTGTTGTTGCAGTTACTGACAATCTAGACACTTGTACAAGACTCACCTATTATAATGGCGTGATTCCATTCTATGAAGAAAATCCAACTGATTATGTTGATTATGATAAGACTGCAATTAAAGTGGCAAAGCAATTAGGATATAAATCTGGTGACCAAATTATCATTACATCAGGCTGGGCTCAAAAACACGGAACCACAAATACTTTACGTATTATAGAAATTAGATAATTACTAAACAAACTCTTGATTGCTCGCAATTAAGAGTTTTTTGTTTGAGTTATAACATCAACTACATCAAAATGGTTTGTATGTTATAATTATCTACGATAATGATGAAGGAGATAAATCAAGATGAAAATAGCAGTATTAACATCCGGTGGCGATGCACCAGGAATGAATGCAGCCATTCGTGCAGTTGTTCGAACTGGGATTGCCATGGGACATGAAATGTTTGGTGTTCAAGATGGTTATCAAGGATTATTAGAAGATCGTATTATCCCACTAACAAGCAAGGATATGTCTGGTATGTTATCAAGTGGTGGAACAATGCTTGGAACATCAAGAGTTCCAGAGTTTAAAGAAGTACCAGTCCAAAAAGTAGCGATTGATAATTTAAATAATAGAGATATAAAAGCATTAATCGTCATTGGAGGTGATGGTTCTTATCGTGGTGCGCTAGCACTTCATGAATTAGGACTTCAAACCATAGGGTTACCTGGCACGATTGATAATGACGTTTATGGAACGGATTATACGATTGGATTTCATACCGCTGTGAATACGATTGTTGAAGCCATCGATAAACTAAGAGACACCTCATCTTCTCATCGCCGTTGTTCAATCATTGAAGTGATGGGGAGAACTTCAGGTGATTTAGCATTATATGCCGGTATCTGTGGTGGAGCTGAATTTATTATTACCCCTGAAAATCCAATTAA
Source organism: Bacillota bacterium (assembly GCA_023431045.1). GTDB lineage: Bacteria > Bacillota_I > Bacilli_A > Acholeplasmatales > Acholeplasmataceae > Acholeplasma. The sequence continues at coordinate 1,377 of JAEYXZ010000080.1, forward strand.
TAAAGAATTAATTATTTCGACCTTAAAGAAACATCAACAAGAAGGTAGACGTCACGCGATTATTGTTGTGACTGAACAACAATTTGATGTACATAAACTTGCTGCTGAGATTTCAATTAAATCTGGATTTAATTCTCGAGCAACCGTCCTTGGATACATCCAAAGAGGTGGAAGACCGGTTCCTCAAGATCGGATCTTAGCATCTCGAATGGGTAGTTATGCAGTTGAGATGATCATTGAAGGCATTTCAGGTGAATGTATTGGAATTCAAAACGATACACTTGTTCATTCGCCACTAAAAAATATAGTTGATCATCAAAAACCAAGAGCAGAGCTTTATAAACTCGTTAGGAAGATATCATAATGAATAAAACAAAAATTATTGCATCATTAGGTGCTGCAAGTGCCACAAAACAAGAGATTAAAAGTTTAATCAACGCTGGAGTAAACGTACTCGCATTTGAGTTCCAAACTGAAACGATCGAACAACATGATGATCGTTTAGCACTTGTTAATGAACTCAACCGTGAACAAAATACTTTCGTTTCAACATTCGCCTACATGGGACCAGATTTAAAGGATTTAGATTATGCTGTTAGAGCTCAATATGATTTCATTTGTGTGTATGCTGATAATGGTAAGAAACTTCAAGAAGTGCGTAATCAAATCAATGATTTAGGTGGTAAAGATATTCAACTAGTGGCAAGACTTTTTAATGAAGAATCATTAATGAATATTGATGACATCATTAAAGTTGCCGATGCAGTCTACTTTAATGCAGGAAAACTCGCAGAAAAGTTAGAACTCATTCAATTACCACTGAATCAATCAATTGTGACTGAAAAGTGTCTTCAAGCAGGTAAACCACTTATTGTTGGTAACTCGATGTTACTCTCAATGACGGTGACTGAAAGACCGATGAAGTCAGAAGTCTATGATGTCTATAATGCTATTAAAGAAGGAGCTTCTGCATTAACGCTTAATGGTGAAACGATGATGGGTAAAGATCCTAGTCTTGCAGTTTCAACCTTAATGGAACTTATCCTTGCGGCAGAAGAGGAGGTTGATTACGATCTCTTAAGTAAGAACTTCTATATGGGGAAATCTAATGAAGATGCAATGGCTCAAAGTGCATCTCAGATGGTCAATGATTATGATGTGAATGTAATCCTTGCAGATAGTAAAAAGATTGCAAAATCATTATCTAAATATCACTCATATGCAAGCATCGTCACCGTCGTTAAATCAGATAAAGAAGCGAAGAGCTTAGGGTTATACTTTGGTATCATCCCAGTCTTATCAAAAGATGCAGCAGCTGAATTATTTATCGCCTTAGGACTTAATCCTGCTGACTTTGTCTTAGAAGTAACAAAGAACTCAACCCAACTATTACAACTTAAGTAAGACCACGCAAACCACCTTTTCGTAGGTGGTTTTCGTTATATGCACTTTATCGGCTTTGTAATGGTAAATACAGTTTAAATGTTATATAATAATAAGACAATGAGGGAATGGGAGCGAAATTATAATGAACAAATACAAAGCACTCTGGCATGGGACTTTTGTAAGAACCATCGAATTTGCGCTTGATATGTTGGTTATGCTGTTTAGTTTGTTTACAGTTGTACAGGTAAACTTACTTTTACGTGGGGGAGAATTACCAAACTATGAAGCATTAGTATCTGAATATTGGTCAGAAAAGTGGCCATTTGTTGTTGGGTATATGATTATTGCTGCAATCTTATTTAAAATTTATAATACATCAATCATCTATCGAACTTATGCTTCAACGATGAAGAATATACTACTCGCTTTGTTTTTTACAAATGTGATTTTAATAATGGTCGCATTTATTCAAGGAACTGGTGACAATTATATTTTTAACCCTCCTTTATATTCTTTTGCAGTAATTGGTATTGAGTTAATTATCTTTACGGTATTTAAATTTGTTATGTTTCTAATTTTCTCTAAATTCAATAGACAATCTGTTTTGATTGTTGGACCTAAAAAAGAAGTTGATGAACTCGCAAAACAGTTCTTCATTAATAAAGATCATTTTAAAAAAGTAAAATATATATTTTATGTTAATAACAATGATCAAATCAAAGAAGGTATTTATAACTTCATTGATCAAGTTGACTGTGTGTATATAACACAATCGCTTAATAAAATTGCCAAGGAAGCAGTTTTGAACTATAGTGCGTTAACGCATTATAAACAAGTCTATATTGTTCCAGAAGTTTATGAAATCACAATGCTAGGTTCTACTTTTGACCGGGTTGATGATACAATGGTTTTAAAGAGCGAGAATATGCATTTATCATTTGAAATGAGATTCTTAAAACGAACAATTGATTTAATTGTTTCTACCATCGGATTAATCGTTGCTGGAATTCCAATGTTGATTGTTGCACTCATTGTTAAGTTACAAGATGGTGGATCAGTATTTTATCGACAAAAAAGATTCAAAAGAAACAATAAACCCTTCTATATTTTAAAATTCAGATCAATGACTGAAAAACAAAGCAAAGAAGATGAACAAAAATTATCAACCACACATGATGCTAGAGTTACAGCTTTTGGCAAATTCATTCGAGCAACAAGACTTGACGAACTTCCACAATTAATCAATGTTTTCAAAGGCGAAATGAGTTTGGTTGGACCTAGACCATTTATGGAGTCTGTTGTTGATGAGGCAATGAGTGAAAATCCAGATTTTAGATACCGAAGTAATGTAAAACCTGGTATTACTGGTCTTGCACAAATTTACGGCCGTTATGATACGACTCCTGCAGAACGTTTAAGATATGATTTAATGTATGTTAGAAAATCAAGTCTATGGTTAGATATTAAGATAGTTTTCTTAACTATTATTACAATACTTTCCAAAGAAGCCGGACTTGGACGTCCAAAAAACTTAACGTTTATTGAACTACTGGATTTAGAAAAGAAATCGCTTGATCGCCTTAATTGTGAAGATTATGAGGCGTATGAAATAAAATAAATCAATCAACTCAAGCACCAGTTGACAGACATGCATAACCTAAGAGCTGCAGATACCAATGTCAATTCAACTAGAAGTAACAATGTATTTATCAATCAAGTTTATAATGCTGGTGGACTTGGTAATTATAATAGTAAGTGGTATCCAGGTGATGAACATCGGGGTGATGTTGCTAGAATCATATTTTATATGGATATTCGCTGGGGTAATGATACTCATATCTCAAACATTGGTGATCTTGCAACATTTAAAGCATGGCATGAAGCAGATCCTGTCAATGCATTTGAAATAAACCGAAATAATGTCATTTATGGATATCAGCATAATAGAAATCCATTTATTGATCATCCAGAATTAGTTAATATGATTTACTCATAAAAGAGCATTGAAAACGGGTCTTGTTCAAATTGAACAAAACCCGTTTTATTTTATGATTTAGTTAATAAGTCCAATAAACTCATAGCAGCCATCTGTGGCCCTTTTTGTTCATATCCTGGAATTGCAAGTTGAGTATATAATACACCGACTTTAACACCAGTTTCATATAATTTATTAAAGTATTTTTTTAATAGCTTTTCTGCAAGTTCTTTATGTTGAACTGCTCCAAATGGATTTGCAAAATAACTCTCACTCATACCGATTTCAGAAGTTGTTCCTTTGGCTAGTCTAGCACCTTTTTCAAAGATTGGTAAAACATCTTCTAAACGTTCAAAAATTTCAATTCCTTGTTTGGTTTCATAATAGTTATTAGCGTATAAGACATAATCAATATTATGAGGTTTAGTAATGAAATAATAAGGGGAAGCTGGAAGAATGACTCTTGCATTGACTTTATTAGGATTTAAAAATACTGCTCGATCCATTTGATGATAAGCATAACCTTGATCAAGATCATCAAGTCTAACAAATGCTCCAATTTCTGTACCAATCGATTTTACTTTTCCATGATCTTCATAGAAGATACCCATATCATCATAGATAATATTAATTTCATTAATTTTATCTTTACCGACAAGTCTTAACGCTTCAATGGCTTCAGACTTTCCTGCACCACTATCACCAATTAAGACGATATTCTTAATCTTTCCGTCATTTAGAATGAGTTCAACCATTGCACCATGAATTGGGAGTTTTCCTTCATCTTGAGCTTTAACATTGTGAAGTGTAAGTAACATCTTTTTAGCATAACCAAAATAATCATTTTTGTCATCTTTTGTGACAGTACCAATATAGATGTTTTCTTTCTTATCATAAAAGTAGGTTCCATCAAATTCCTTTTGATCAATACCAAAGAAATAAATAATATCCGGTTTCTTATGTTTGAAATCCTCAAAGGAAGCAGTTTCAAATAAAGAACCAAGGGATACTGCATGATGCAAGAAGTCACGATGGGTATACATATAAGCCAAATAGTTACCAATCCATAATGGGTAAATTACCCATTCTGATTCATCAAATGTTAATCCAGAGAGCGGATTAACTTTGACAGGTTTAAATAGACCTGTACGAGTGTTTGCTTTACTATAGATAATAAGTGGTGGTCTAACGATTAAGGAACTAATAAATGCTTGGTGAGGTAAATCTTTATATAAGACTGATTTACTCCAGGGATTAGCAACAAACATTAAATTTGCATTCGTACCAGCTGGAAGCTGACGAAGCATATTAAAGTTTGTTCCTTTAATCTTTTGAGCAACCGTACGATATAGTCTAACAATTAAGGTTGTAAATTCACTTGAAGCATCAACTAATCTTTGTGAGGAAATGAGTTCATCATAAGGTTTAATTTGATTGAAGAAACCATATCTTTCTATCCGTCTCCAGTAATCATAGAATTCTTCAGTGAACTCATAAAAGGATTCTCTGTAAGTTTCTTTGATAAAAAAATCTTTACTCTTTGAAATATCTTCAAAATCCCAAACCAATAAGGCAGTATAGACATCAATAATCTTGTGTAGTTTCTCATCTAGAATCCAAGCATAATTAATTCTAGAATCTTTCTTTAGTGTTTTTATGAAGGATGCTAAAACAGCACTAAAAGGCTTAGAAGTTAAGACCTTAGCTTCATTCTGACAGGTTACTTTATCAAAATTTAGAATGATATTATTCTCAGTTAAAATATAGTCTTTCATAGGTCCTCCTCATGAAAATAACTATGACTATTATAACATGTATTATCACTCATTTGTTGACTTTAATTGGTCTAAAAGTTTTAAGTAAAAGTGCCAGTATATCATTCATGATATAATGTCATTATTGGATGGGGGATGAAAAAATGAAACTAACACAGGATGAATTAGTAAAAATAACTCAGATGATTAAAGGTTCCTCTAGAGTGACATTGGAAAACTTTCAATTACTCAATCAAAAAACAGAAAAAGGATTGATTGTTTTTGCTGGAGATTCAATGATTGAATATATGAACCTCAGTGTATTATTTGAAGGCTTTAAAATCGTGAATCGCGGTGTTGCAGGTGCAACAACGCAATTTATGATAGAAAATTTAGACCGTATTTTTGGTGATATAAACCCAAGTCAAATATGGTTATCGATTGGTTCAAATGATTTGACATTACTAGATAGTTATCCAGAAAAGATAGCAAAAGATGTTGAAAATTTATTTGGTAACATCAGAAATAAATTTCCGAATGTCAAATTATTCTATCTTGCTACAACACCGATATTAAATGAAGATCATAAACTTTACAAAAAACTTTATATTGGTGGTAAAACCAATGAGCAACAATTAAAGATTAATGAATTGATGAGTAAAGTAACAAAAGATAAAAACATTACAATGGTTAATAATTTCGAAATTCTTTTAGATCAATCAACGGGTTTTTTAAATGAGAAGTATACACCAGATGGCATTCACCTAAACCAATTAGGATATAAAGAATATGCAAAACAAATCATTGAAACGCTAAAAGCCAATCAATAAGCTTCAATAAACGAGTAACAATCAAGTTATAGTCTGACTTGATTGTTATTTTTACTAAGAAATGATAAAATTGATTAAATCAATCTATAAAGAACAAGTTCTTTTGTGTTGGGAAAAATCATCAAATTATCTTGGACAGGATTGATTCTTAATAGGAGTTGATTAGATGTTTAAATTAGTCGCTCCCTATGAACCAAAAGGGGATCAAATTGGTGCCATTGAAAAACTAAAAGAGAATATTTCTAAAGGGTTTAAGGAACAAATCTTGCTAGGGGCAACTGGAACTGGTAAGA
>JAEYXZ010000002.1 GCA_023431045.1 Bacillota bacterium
ACTCAATCCTTGACCAATTTCTCAAGTTTTACCTTTAAGTGGTATGGTGAGTTATTTACAGGAAGACGGTTATCTGAAGTCATCCGAAATACCTTCTTAATATCCTTAACAGCAACTCTAATTGCAACGATCCTTGGTACGCTTGCTGCGATTTCACTTTCTAAGCAAAAGAAAGTGTTCCGTGAAATCATTCTAGGTGCCAATAATATTCCGATTTTAAGTCCTGATATTTTAACTGCTGTGGCATTCTTTGTGTTCTTACTTGCATTATCGATTCCAAGAGGAACGGTTGCGATGATCTTTGCACACATCTCAATTGCAACCCCTTATGCATTTTTAGCGGTTTATCCAAAGGTTAGAAGCTTAGATCCAAGTTTAATGGAAGCAGCTGCTGACTTAGGGGCAACCCCGGTTAAGACACTATTTAAAGTAATCTTACCGCAGCTTCGTGGTGCCATCTTAGCTGGTGCTGCGATTGCCTTCACGATGTCCTTTGACGATTATATTGTCTCCGCGATGTCATCTGGTGGACTGGTTGATAATATCTCCACCTATATGTATACTCAAGCCCACGGGATTGAGCCATCCATCAATGCCCTATCATCTTTAATTGTCTTAGGGATTGGGATTAAAGTTGTTTATGATTTAATAAAATCAAGAAAAGAAAAGAGAGAGGAATAATACAACCGATGAAAAAACTATATGTATTAACTGTTTTAGCAGTGGCTGCAATCCTGCTTACAGCATGTGGACCATCCAATGAATTAGTGGTTTATATGCCGAAAGAATATATCTCTGAGGATGTTGTCTTAGCATTTGAAGAAGAATATGGCATCAAAGTTGCACTTCGTTACTTTGATTCAAATGAAGTGGCTTTAACGCAAGCTAAAGTGAACAATTACGATTTAATTATCCCATCTGATTACGCCATTGAAGAATTGGCAACAGAAGGATACTTAAAGGAAATTGATTGGACGAGACTTGATATCGAAACCGATGATCTAAGTACAAAACTAACAGAAGTTTTAGCAGAACTCGAATCCGATGGATTTGACTTACTCAAATACTCCATGCCTTACTTCTGGGGTACAATTGGTATTATTTATGACAATACCAAAGCAGGACTCGCTGCTCAACTTGAAGCTGAAGGATGGAATGCTTTCCAAGATCAAGCTTTAACTAAAATGATTTATGATTCACCACGTGATGCATTCATGGCTGCACTCTATGCACAATCAACACCCATTTCAATGTCAACTGCAACTCAAGCAGATATTGATGCAGCGGAACAATGGTTAAAAGATTCATGGGGAGATAATACTTACTTAAAATCTGATGAAATCTTAGAAGAAGCGATTGGTGCAGTACCATATGATATCGCAATGGTTTATTCAGGTGATGCTGCATACATCCTCCAAAATACACCAGAGTATTCATTCTTTGTTCCAGAATGGACAAACGTTTGGGTTGATGGATTTGTTATTCCAAAAAATACTCAACACGAAGATTGGGCATATGATTTCATTAACTTTATGTCATCATATGATGCAGTTTTAGATAATACACTAGAAATGCGTTACTCACCAATTAGACAAGATGTGTTAGATGAATTATTAACATATACAGAAGTTGACCCCGAAGAGGAAGATCCATTCTATGTTGATGATCGCATCAATCTTGCTTTCAATTTCACCGTCGATCAATTCAATTATGAATTCTATCGTTATGATAACGACTTAAAAGACATGATTGATGAAGGGTATAACGACTTCCAATTTTCACACTAGAAGTTAAAATAAGGGATGAGATATTTTAATATCTCTTCCTTTTTTTATCGCTTTTCTCGTGATATAATGAAGCGAGGTGTTTTTTATGGCAACAGAGTTACAAAAGAAGTGGATTTCGGTCTTAGAACTTTTATATCAATACGATTTTCATGAATCGTTACTTTTTTATCAGGAAGACGAAATCGATCAAAATGCTAAGTTACTCTTTATATCGATTATCGAATCCATCAATCAAATCGATTCATTAATCGAAAAGCATTTAGTAAACTATACACTTGATCGATTAAACAAAGTCGATAAAGCCATCATTCGTTTAGCCGTTTTTGAATTAATGAGAAAAGAAATTCCAGCAGAAGTCGTGATTAATGAAGCGATTGAACTGACAAAAGATTATTCCGATCTTGATGATGAAAAACAACATAAATTTACCAATAGACTACTTGATAATATTTATAAAGGAATGTAAGGATGCAACAACAGTATTTAACTGTCACTGCCCTAACTCAATACTTAAAACTCAAACTAGAAAATGATCCCCATTTAAAAAAGATTTTATTAAAAGGGGAAATTTCTAATTTTAAGGCCCATTCAAGTGGTCATTTTTACTTTAGTTTAAAAGATGATAAAGCACAAATCAGTGCGATGATGTTTTCAACTTATGCTAAAACAATGAGTTTTATTCCAAAAGACGGCGATAAAGTTCTTGTTGAAGGATATATCTCAGTCTATGAGGCTAGAGGTAGTT
>JAEYXZ010000015.1 GCA_023431045.1 Bacillota bacterium
TGGTAATACTTTAACTTCGCCTCTTAGTCCATGTGTTGAAACAATTTTTCCAATCAAGTAAAAATCCATAGATTAGAATGCATCAATATCTAGATGCACGCGCTTGCCTTCTTTTGACGCACCAGCATAAAGGATTGTACGAATCGCAGAAGCAATTCGACCACCTTTTCCAATCACACGACCTAAATCGTGTTCATTCACCATCAGTTGGAGGTGAACAACACCATCTTCTTCAGATAAGATCTTCACTAGTACATCATCCGGGGACACGACCAATGGAACTACGATTTGTTTAATTAATTTTTCAAAATCGACTGCCATGTTGATTCCCCCTTAATGTTATTTACCTAAAACTTGGTATTTCTTGAATAAACTTTTAACTGTATCGGTTGGTTGTGCGCCAGTAGATAACCACTTGGTTACTTTTTGTGCATCAACATTTACAGTTCCTTGAATTGGTTCATATGTTCCAAGAATTTCTAAGAACTTTCCATCTCTTGGTTTTGCGCTATCCGCTGCGACTAAACGGTAAAATGGTCTTTTATGTGAACCAAAGCGTTGTAAACGTAGTTTAACTGCCATAATGTCACTCTCTTTCTAGAATAAATCCTTACCTATTTTATCATATATTTTAATGCTGTCAAGTCTTTTTCCTTAACATCACTCAATATTCACATTTTCATCAAAAAACAAGGATGGTATAACACCTTGGAATCCTTTAGTGTTTGATAAATTTTGAATTAACATTTTTTCACCACGAGATTTGTCAACATAAACTACAGCATAATTAGCTTTCTTTGAAACATAGACTAAATTAACGTCCATGCTGCCGAGTTTTTTTGGTACTTCTTTCCCTTGGAAATTGATGATATATGCCATTCTATCTACTAACATTAATCTAACCTATATTATTTCAGAGAGTAATACTTCTTTGAAATCTCCTTCTTCTAAATTCAATTTTAATTTACCATACTTAATTCTTTTTAGTTCAAGCACTTGGTAATCAACGGCTTGAAACATTTTCTTAACTTGATGGAAGCGTCCTTGATCAATCGTTATGGTTGCGATATGTTGATCATAGTTAAGTTCTTTAGCTTTTGCTTCATATGAACTTCCATCGACATCGATCAGTGTGACTCCACTTAAGAGTTTAATCTTTGCTTCTTCTGTAAGTGGTTGATTGAGGGTTGCTTCATAAATTTTATCCACATGTTGATTGGGATTAGAAAGTTTGTGCACAATTGTACCACTTGTTGTTAGAATCATTAATCCACTGGTATCTAAATCCAAGCGACCAGCCATCTTAAGATCAACTCTCTGATACGTCTCACTTAATAGCTGGAAAACGGTTGGATACTTTAAGTCTTTATTAGCACTGAGATAACCTTTTGGTTTATGGATTGCAACGATGAGGTTTTCTTTATAGAAAACGGGTTCCCCGTTTATCAATATTGTATCATGATTTGGGTCAATTCTTTTATCACTGTCTTTACAAACGACTCCATTGACTAAAATCTCTTCATCTTTAATTAAAGCTTTGACTTCTTTTCTGCTCCCATATTTTAAGTTACTCAATAATTTGTCTAGTCTCATGACTCACCTTATGTTATAATTTACGTTAAAGAGGTACTACCAATGATATTAATGCGTCACATCATCCGTGAAGGTCATCCAACCCTCACAACTCCATCATCTAAAGTGATTTTACCACTTTCTGCAGCAGATATTAAGCTTGCGAAAGATTTGATGGAATATGTTCAAAATTCCCAAGATGAAGAACTTTCTAAAAAATACAAACTCCGTGCTGGAGTTGGTTTAGCTGCACCTCAGGTCAATGAGCTCAAGCGCATGTTTGCCATGCACTGTCATGATTTTGATGGTAACTTATACTCCTATGTGATGATTAACCCTGAAATCATCAAACATTCTAAAGAAGAAACCTATTTACCAACGGGTGAAGGTTGTCTATCCGTTGATCGTCCAACTCAAGGATTAACACCAAGATATTATGCAATCATGATTCGTGGGTATCATTTCGATTTTGCAACCGAAACGGCTCAACCAATCGAACTAACCTTAGAAGGTTATCCAGCGATTGTCTTCCAACATGAGTTTGATCATTTAAACGGTGTCATGTTTACATCAAAACTCTTCGTAGAACTTCCTAAAGCATTCCCGCTTTATGAAGTAAATGATGAAGAAACAGATGAAAATGAAGAAGTCGAATTAAGCGAATAGCACCTTAAGGTGCTTTTTTCTTAAATGAAAAGTGGCTTTCACCACTAATCAATTTTCTTATTAAAGAAGATAACGTTGAGAATAACCATTTGATAATGGATGACTTCATAAATACTGTATCCATCGGAACGCTCTATGAAATCATTAAAGATTTTTCGTTCAAGTTTCTTTCTTCTACTAAATAAGGTTTGATGCCAACGATAAGTCGATGCCTTTTGAATAACTTCGGGTAATTTTGAATCCAGTACAACATAACCGTTGTACTTATTTTTAAATAGTTTTTTAAACATTTGAGTCATCTCTAGTTTACCAAGACCAACTAATCTTGGAATACCCATTTGATCCATATCCGCTGCAACAAAGATACCGATAAACTCTCTTAATAACCGATATGCGGTAACATTAGATTCCTTATTTAAATGAAAATAAACCGGATCGTAATTGATTTTAATGTGATCATCTTTTAATGCGTTTAAAATGAAACGATAGGTGTTGGCTTTATGATTAGATGCTGGTTTGATTAACACAACTAGTTTCGCTTTTTTAATCAGCGATAGATGTTCTTTGATGTGGGTGAGGATAATATCTGTATCTGTTGTGACATCAATGAACTTAGGTATTACATAATAAATATACTCAGCCTTTAAACTCTTTGCTCTTTTGATTGCAAGTTCAAGACTTGCATCAAACTGTTTCTTTGCATCAGGTTGATACAAATCATAACTTGGAATTAACGGATCAACTGCGGCAACTTTGATTTTTTTCTTGTTGAATTCTAGTAGGGTTTGTTGAAATACTTCTTCGCTCATTTCAACAATATTTTGGCCGTTAATTTCACGAAATAAAAATGACTTAATATTGAGTTTTAAAGCAAGATCAATTTGCTCCTCTAGTGAGGCTTTCTCATAATCTAGATAGGCTAATAGTTCTAACTTCATGAGCGTTTCCCCCACTCATACATTAGGATACTTCCAGCAACAACAACATTTAAGCTTTCAACGGTTTCAGTCTTAATTTGAACAAGTCCATCAACTAATTCTTTAACATCAGAAGAGAGTCCATTTCCTTCATTTCCAAGGACTAATATTAGTGGTTTATTTGATTCTGGTTGATTGGTGCTTTGATGCGCATCTGCACCAAATAATTGATAACCCTTGTCACTATATTCCATTAGGAAATCAATGATGTTTCGACGTTCGACAAAACAATCAAAAATCGCTCCTTGAGAAGCTCTTATGGTTTTTTCATTATAAAGGTCTGCACTCTTTAAAGAAAGTACGATATGCTTAAATCCGAATGCTACAGCACTTCGAATTAACGCACCAACATTATCCGGATTTTGAACATCATCAAGCACTAAAATATAATTTGATTGAAGAGTTTGATTCAATTTTTTACAAACTGCCATTTGATCAAAAGTGGTTTCTGTTTGAGATAGTTCTTTCATTAGTTTTTCACTAATGAGCGTACCTGGAATTTGTTCATTGGTGGTAATGACTTCAGATACAACATCATGTTTTAAAGCTAAGTCAACCATCGTTTTACCATAGACTAAAAAGAGGTTCGTTTCATCACGATACTTTTTAAGTTTTAACTTCATCCATGATTTAAATTTTTGGTTGTCTTTAGATTCAATCATTCGCATTTCCTTTTAGGTAATTTTCGATTGCATCTTGTGCTTCAAAGCCATAAGATGCAATATCTAGTTCTGTATTGGGTTTAATCCAAATAGTTTTAATGTTTGCTAATGCATCAACAATGAGTGGTTCATAGTCTGATTTGTTTTCTTCATTGATTGCATAATGAACCTTAGGGTGAGTGACTGGGCTTTTTGGTACATAGATTGAACAGCAGTCATTAAATGGTCTAATCGAAATATCATAACAATCAATCTGATTAGCAAGCTTAATAATATCTAGTTTATCATAAGTCACAACTGGACGAATGATTGGGATTCTCGTAACATCCTCAACGACCATAATCGAATCCAAGGTTTGACTTGCGACTTGACCAACTGATTCACCATTGACGAGTACTAATAGATTTCTTGAATTCGCATAACGTTCTGCTAAGCGATACATCATACGACGCATAATGGTTATAATGTATGAATCTTCTGTAAAGCGAAGGATTTCTTCGTGGATTTTAGTAAATGGAACTAAATGTAGTTTGATTCGATTATTGGGTGCATATAATGCGAGTTTCTTAGAAATATCTATGACTTTTTGAACGGATTCTAGTGGTGTTAATGGCGTTGATTCAAAATGGAACAATTCCACTTCGATGCCTTGCTTCATTGCAAGATATGCTGCAACCGGTGAATCAATTCCACCCGATAACATCACAAGTCCTTTTCCACCTAAACCAACTGGGAAACCACCCATTCCTTTGATTTGTCCAATATAGACAAAGGTTTCATTTCTTCTCACTTCGATATTTAAGACTTGACTTGGATGATGAACATCAACTGTTAATTCCTTAATGTGAGGTAGTATCTTTCCTGCAATTTGACTTGAGATTTGTTGAGAGGTCAATGGGAAATTCTTATCTGCTCTTTTAGTTTCAACTTTAAATGTGGTTGGTAAAACAATATCACGTTGAATGACTTCAATGGCTAGTTTTGCTATCGCATCAAGATCTTTCTCACAGCGATAAATCCATGAGTATGAATAGATTCCCGAGACATAAGATAGATGCTTTAATACTTGTTCTTTATTATCTTCCAATAAATGGATAAAAATGCGGTCATGTTGGTATTCAAATTTGACAGAACAACTTGCTAGTTTTTGAACTAAAAGTCTTCTGACCTGGTTGATGAAGGTAGGTTTGTTTTTACCTTTTAAAACTAAGTCACCAAACCGCACTAAAAGCGAATGTTTCATATTTATCACCATTCATTATTATACCATTGATGATATAATATGGACGGTGATGAAAATGAATTATGAAATATTGTTGCAAAGTGCCAACGAACTGTTTAAAACAGAACCTACTCAATTATCCTTACTCTCGAATGCTTCAGCATTCATCTATGAAAACATACCAAATTTAAACTGGTCTGGTTTTTATCTTTTTGATGGACACCAATTAACCCTTGGACCTTTTCAGGGAAGGGTTGCATGTAATGTGATTGCTCCAGGTAAAGGTGTTTGTGGTACAGCTTTAGTTACTAAACAAGTTCAAGTCGTTGATGATGTAAATGCGATAGATAATCATATTGCTTGTGACGGAAATTCTCAGTCTGAGGTTGTCATTCCAATCATCCACAATCATGAGGTTTATGGAGTCTTAGATGTCGATGCTCCAATCCTTGCGCGATTTGATCAAGCTCTTGTTTCTTTCTTGAGAGAATATGTTGCAATCCTTTCAAAATACATTGACTTTTCACGTAAACTCGTATAAAATAAGAAAGCGGTAAAAAGCAGGCTAGAAAAGCGTATATAAATATCCCTACGTAAAATGACGCCCTTAGTAGTTTCCTTCTGCTTGGAAATGAACAGAACATCGGGATTATATATCACCTTGGAAAGTGTTTTTGCCCCAAAAATAAAAAAGGAGGTAAAATCAATATGTCACGTTATCTTGGCTCAACTTGGAAGGTATCACGTCGCTTAAACTTCTCAATTTCCGAAACTGGAAAAGAATTAAAGAAGAGACCTTTCGCTCCTGGTCAACATGGACAACGTCGTAGTAAGTTATCAGACTATGGTGTTCAGTTACAGGAAAAACAAAAAGTGCGTTTCGTATATGGTGTTTCTGAAAAACAATTCAGAAAGACTTTCGATGAAGCAAGTAAGCTCGCTGGTAAACACGGTGAAAACTTCTTAAAACTTCTCGAATCAAGACTTGACAATGTTGTCTATCGCTTAGGATTCGCAAGAACCCGTGCACAAGCAAGACAATTAGTCAATCACGGACACATCTTAGTTGATGGAAAGAAAGTAGATATTGCATCTTATCGTTTACAACCTGGTCAAAAAGTATCCTTAAAGGAAACTTCTAAAGGTCTAACGATTGTCAAGGAATCCCTTGAAGCACAATACGCACATGTCGACTATGTATCACTTGATGAAAACGGTGTTGGAACATTCTCAAGATATCCAGAAAGAAATGAATTCTTAATGGATGTTAATGAACAATTAATCGTTGAATTCTACAACAGATAATGATTTTATAAAGAAAACGGACAAGATTAAACTTGTCCGTTTTTTTTTATAGTGAATTCATATTAATGTTTAGCCAATGGATTCGATCAATTAACCATTCTCTGACGTATTCATACTGTTCTTCATGCGTATGTCGTGACATCATCTCTGATGAGTTTGGCCAAATATATTGATCAAGAATATTCCAGCGACTAAAGTTATTAGCCGCAGCGATAGAAATCATTTGGTAAGCATAATCTAGTTCATTTAACCAATCTTGTTCTTTTTCTAGAAAGGCCTTAAATCTTGCTTTATATTGTGTTTTAAAATTTGCATCTTTTCGTAGTTCAGTTAGATATGGATGATTAACTGCCCAAAATCCTTCTGGATTGGATGGATAGTAATCACCATTACCCATTGAGATATCAAAGTCCCATAATGGACCCATTTTTAGTTTTCCATTATAGTCTTTATACATAAATACGGATGAGTAATTAACATCAACATTCTTTGTCAGTTCTTGAATGATAAAGTAATCCATCAACTCTTCAACATCAATATAACTTTGGTAAGTGCCGTTTTTCATTGATTGATACGTGTTTTGTAGATAACTCTTGATATAATTAGCTTTTTGTTTCATTTCGGCTTCAGTGTAATCATCTTGATCCGGATGGACGATAATATAAGCTCTTCCATCAACTTCAACCCAATCCACATCTTCTTCACCTAGTTCTGCACTTCGATCCCAAGTTTCAAGTTCAACCATGAAACCACCATTATAAAGATTAGAATCCTCAAGTGATAAGCGTTTTTTATCAACTTCCACTTGTTCGGTTAAAAGATATAGTCCTTCATAATAATTGTTTAGATACACTTCAACAAATCGTGTTTCAAAGACGTAATCAAGTTCTGATGATTGAGCAATCTTATGAACGATGAAGTTTCTAAGTAAGGATTTATCTCCATGTTCTGATAGTAAGACATAATCTTTAGCAGCTTTCATTCCAAGTACAGATTGTCTTTCATCAAATTTAATCCGATATGGTTTCTTCTCGTATAAAACCCAGGTTGAATTTCCTCTACCTCTGATTTTCATTGTCGCTTCAAGTGTCGTTTGATCTCCGTTATCAACAGAAACACTTCCAGGTACATAAGTTTCACGATTAATTGCTTGATAGTTCGTATTAATTCTAATTGTTGATACATATTGGTATTTAATAAAATCAACTGGCTTTTCAAAATTCTTCTTTTGAGCACCAACACTGACTTCCATTTTGATGATATGTCTCGAATCAACTAACAAAAAAGGTCTGATTAGTAAATAATCAGTGAGTTCTTCTTGATCGAGATACCACTTAAGTTTATATGTATTATATGTCTCAGGTAATAACATCGTTTCACTGATTTCATCTGGAATGATTTCATCAATAAAATTAGTGATTGTCTCACTCGGTGGTGTAATGACGGTCGATTGACATTGTGTACTCATGAAAATTGGAAGTATTGATAAAATAATAAATATAACTTTTCTCATGTTTAACCCTCTTAGTTGCAAACCTATTATACATGAAATAGCTTGATTTTAATAATCAGGAGAAAAATAAAACCCCATCGATACGATGGGATTTCGATTGTTTTGGTATTAATTTAATTCTAAATTACTTGTTTAGTGCTTGTAGTGCAGCAGTATTAAGTAAGTTCCAAGGCTTATTGAAATGTGGTTGGAAGAAGAAGTCAACAAAGGCTAGTTGTTCAACGGTCATCTTATTTTGGATCACAATTGATAAGGTATTCATCATATCAGTTAAATCATAGGTTGATAAGATTTGCCCGCCAAGAACTCTTCTTGTTTGTTTATCAAAGACGATCTTTAGTAAGACATCATCATAATCTGGCATAAATTCTGGACGATTATGATCTTTAATAATGACGGTGTCATAATTAATCATTAAGTCTCTTGCAACACCTTCGGTTAAACCGGTTGATGCAATCGATAGATCATAGATTTTAATACCTGATGTGCCTTGAGTTCCTTGATACTTAACATGATTCTTAATAACATTTAAGCCAGCTAAAGTACCGGTTCTAACTGCATTGGTTGCAAGCGGTATGTAACGATGTTCTGAGGTTGGATTATAGAAAATATTAATACAGTCTCCACAAGCATAGACATCTTCATTCGATGTTTGCATATACTCATTAACAATTAATGCACCATTTGGAGTAGTTTCTAAGAATCCTTGATACAGTTTTTGGTTTGGTCTAAATCCAATACACATAATGACAAGATCAGTTTCAAACGTTTCTTTATCGGTGACGATATGAGTAACGATGCCATCTTGGTACTTGAATTCTTTGACCTTTTGACCTAGTGCTAAATGAACACCATGATCCATAAATGCTTTTTCAGCAATGTTGGTGAATTCTGGGTCTAGGTATTTAGGCATAATACGTGTTTCACCATCAATTAACACGACATCTTTTCCCATTAACTCAAATGCTTCCGCGAGTTCAACGCCAATGTATCCAGCACCAACAACAATGATTTTTTGCGCATGACTTGATGCCGCAATAATTTCATTGGCTTGATTAAAGTTTTTTGAAAGTAAGACATTCTTACTGTAAATACCGTCGATATTTGGAATGATTGGCCAAGATCCTGTTGCAAGAATCAACCTTTCAAAGGTGTCTAGCTTGACTTCTTGTGTGGTCAAATTTTTAACTTCAATTGTCTTATCTTCATAGTTAATGCTTAAGACTTCATGCTCCATGAAGACGTTTGCGCCTAATGAGACTAATTCCTCTGGACTTGAATAGAATAATCCATTGACATCTTTTACAACCCCTCCAACATAGAGGGCAATTCCACATGATAAGAATGAGACATTATCATTCTTCTCATAAACTGAAACTTGAACGGAAGAATCCTGTTTCAAAATATTTTTTACTGCTGCGGTTCCAGCATGTGTACAACCTACAACGACGACTTTCATTTCTGCTCCTTGTGCGCACAAAAAAGTGTGGCAAATTATGTTTTGTAATTCAATGTTTCCATCGATATTGACGCACATATTATAGTTAACTATAGATTAATTTCATGTGGTTTGCTTATGAAAACGTTTTAACGATTTTTGCATCAAAACTCGTGTTTTTATTTCTAGAAAGATGGGTGTAAATATGAAAAAAACAACCCATTTTTCAATGGGTTGTATCTCAATTTTAAAACTTATTTTTTGTTTGCTGCAGCGTTTGTAAAGACTAAGAAGTTATTAGGATCAAGCGATGCACCACCAATTAATGCACCATCAATGTCGCTTTCTTTAAGTAATGCTTCGATGTTATCAGTTTTAACTGATCCACCATAAAGAATTCTAATTTGATCACTAACTTCACGACCATATAGAGCAGTGAGTTTACTTCTAATATCTTTAATCGTGTCGTTTGCCATCGCTGGAGTTGCTGTTTTACCTGTACCGATTGCCCAAATTGGTTCATATGCAACAATTACTTTTACAGCATCATCTTTTGAAATGCCTGTAAATGCTTTATCAAGTTGTGCATCAACAACCGCTTTAGTTGTACCTTTTTCACGGATATCAAGTGATTCTCCAACACATAACATTGGAATTAATTCATGCTTTAATGCAGCATGGATCTTTTTATTGACTGAGTCATCTGTTTCATTGTAATATTGACGACGTTCTGAGTGACCAATTAAAATATATTCTGCGCCAGAAGTTTTAACTTGGAGCGGTGAGTTTTCACCAGTGAATGCACCTTCTTCAAGATAGTGCATATTTTGAGCACCAATTCTTAGTTCATCGCCTTCTCTTTTAACCAGTAGGTTCAATAAAATGGATGGTGCAAATACAACCGACTCAACATTTGATCTGGAAGGTAAATTTTCATTGACTGCGAAGATAAATGCTAAAGCCTCATCTTTAGTTTTATACATCTTCCAGTTTGCCGCAATGACCGGAATACGTTTAGCCATTGGATTATCCTAAAATGGATGCGATTTCTTTGATTGCTTCTTCGGCAAGAGGTCCGGCAGCAACGATTTTAACATTTTCACCTTTAGGCACAGCTAAAGACATCAATCCTAGAATTGATTTTAAATCGACTGTCTTATCTTTATAATAAAGTTTGATATCAACTGCATACTTTGAAGCAGTTTGAACAACTTTAGCTGCAAGGGTTGCGTGTAAACCTGCGGTACTACCAATAATAATTTCTTTTTCTAACATATCTTTTTCTCCTTATTAAAACATGGGTGGTGTGGAAATCCATAATACTTTCGCAATTATATTACCAGAATTGATTAAATAATGCTCTTTGTTTGCCGTATAGTAGAAGGTTTCCCCTTTTTTTACAACAAATCTCTTTTTGTTAACAACAAGTGTAATCTGCCCTTCAAGGACATATCCAAATTCTTCACCTGGGTGTGAATCATCAATTTCAGATTGTCCACCAGGTTTAATTTCGATAATGATTGGTTCCATTTCGAATTTTAATGCATTCGGAACAATCCAGCTAATTGAGGAGCCTAATTCTTCATTTTCTTTTTCGTAGAAATCTTCTTTGGTAAAAACGACTTTAGCATCTTCATCATCTGGCTTACCAAAGAATTCGTGAACATCAGTTCCAAGCACTTCAAGTAGTGAAAATAAAGTTTGAATGGATGGTGATGTCAAATTATTCTCAAGTTGTGAAATGTATCCTTTAGTTAACTCCAAACGGTTGGCTAGTTCTTCTTGAGTTAAGTTATTCCCTAGTCTTAATGCTCTAATTTTTTTACCAATATCCATTATTTGTTATGCACGCTTGCGATACCTGGTAATACTTTACCTTCTAGGTATTCAAGTGATGCTCCTCCACCGGTTGAGATGTGGGAGAATTGATCTTCTAGGTTAAACTTAGCAACCGCTGCTGCTGAATCTCCACCACCAACGATGGTGACTGCTTTACCATGAAGTTTAGCGAGTTCTAAAGCGATTTGTTTAGTTCCGTTTTCGAATGCTGTCCATTCGGATACACCTTGTGGACCATTCCATACAACTGTTTTAGCTGATTTGATAACATCTTTAAAGATTTCAACGGATTTAGGTCCAATATCGAGTCCCATTTCATCTGCTGGGATTGATTTGTTGTCTCTTGCGTTTACTTCGGTGTCAGGACTAAATGCTTTACCTGTCAAGAAATCGACCGGTAGAACAATTTTACCATTAGCTTCTGCAAGAAGACTTGCAGCAAGTTCGACTTTATCAAGTTCAACAAGTGATTTACCAACTTCATATCCTTGAGCCTTTAAGAAAGTGAATGCCATACCGCCACCGATAATAACTTTATCAGCAACTTTTAATAAGTTTTGAATAACTTCAATTTTATCAGATACTTTTGCTCCACCGAGAATAGCAACGAAAGGTCGTTCTGGGTTTTCAAGTGCACCACCAATAAAATTAATTTCTTTTTCTAATAATAAT
Organism: Bacillota bacterium; assembly: GCA_023431045.1. GTDB lineage: Bacteria > Bacillota_I > Bacilli_A > Acholeplasmatales > Acholeplasmataceae > Acholeplasma. The sequence goes on from JAEYXZ010000015.1 coordinate 11,867, forward strand.
CCAGCAACTGCTTCTTTAATGTTAGCTGAAATTCCAACGTTTGAAGCATGAGCTCTATGCGCTGTACCGAATGCATCATTAATAAATACATCACCTAATGAAGCCCAGTATTTTCCAAGTTCTGGATCATTTTTGGATTCTTTATTTCCGTCAAGATCTTCGAATCTGGTGTTTTCAAACATTAAGATTTCCCCAGATTCTAATGCTTTAATTGCATCTTCTAGTTCCTTACCACGAGTGACTGGAACAAAGACTACTTTTTTACCAGTTAATTCAGAAAGTCTTTTTGCAACCACACCCATTGAATTGGTTGGTTTGTCTTCAGCGGTTTTAATTCTTCCTAAGTGGGAGAATAAAATTGCTTTTCCATGATGATTTAAAACGTATTCAATCGTTGGTAATGCAGCTCTAATTCTTGTATCATCGGTGATTGAACCATCTTTTGCTAGTGGCACGTTGAAATCAACACGCACAAGCACTTTTTTATCTTTTAAATCAATGTCTCTTAATGTCTTTTTAGCCATATGAAAGCTCCTTTTTTGATATCGTTTTTCCACAACATATTATATCATACTCTCTAAACTTTTCCAGCCATAACTAAATGAAAGTGTATTCATACTAAACTATTTTTATAGTTTATAATCTGCATAATTTTATGTTGATAGCGCTGATAGGCGATTTCCGATAATTTTACCTTGAGTTGATGTTTTTCATCAAAAGTAAAGGTTATATATTCTCCATTAGTATCGACTTTATTTATCATTATCCAGTTGATCCAAACCGAACGATAATTATAAATTGAATCGCTCGAAAAGAGAACTAATTGTGCTGATAGAACAACCGGTATTTTCCTCATGTTAGATACGTTTATTTGTACCGATTTAATGTAACTCTCATAGGTAAATAAGTGTTTCATACAAAGTTTCTTTACAACCCCAAAAGCACTTCTACCAGCAATAATTGAACCTGGTTCTATCATGCCACCTTGAGTTGAATTATAAATATAATAAATCACCGAAGCACCTCATCATTTTTGCCCATTATATCATCTAGAATGTTATAATTTAATAAGAATTAGGTGAATAGAATGAACTTTAAAGTAATCTTAAAAACTAAAGATAAAAAATTGATACAACTTTATGAGGTTGTTTATTTTCATCTCGATTATATCAAACACTTAGAATCGATTGAGTTGGTTAACAATTATATTAAACGAATGTACGCATTTCAGAATGGTTACACTGAGAAAAATAAACTCTTCAAGGACCTTAGAGAAGTCTCTCAAAATTATCCTCATCTTTATCTCGAATGGTTGGTTGAGTATGCAAAATACAAAGTCAAACATCTTCCATCACCAATATATAAAAAACTCGATGATTTCTTAGACTATGCTAAGAATCAATCGATACTTGGCTACTTATTATTAATTGTTGATCTAAACGCACCGAATCATTTAAAGATTATTACCGATTTCTCACAGATGGATTTATTAACTGATTTATTAATTGACATGTATCAAACGAAGTCTCAAAATATACTCCCTTTACCGCTTCAACTACTTGAGGATTATCATATTGAAAAATCCCTAGATGGTCTCTATCAGATCAATGATCGATTCATTACGCTTTGGCAACTTCTACTTCTCAAAGCTAAACAGTATTCTGAGCACGTTCAATTATCATCGAATAATTTCGACCTAATGGAACAACACTTAATTGAATTTATCATAACAACTCGTTTTGACGAACTGAAGAAAATTGCAAAAGAGCTCATCAATAAAATCTCATAATTGATGGGCTCTATTTTCATCTTGCGTATTTTAACTAATGCATATGTAAAACATATGTTTTTTTGTCTTATTATTTTTGTTGACAGATTGATTTGATTCATATATAATTTCAGTATATTGCAATACAAGGAACTGATAATAATGCTACAAACTCAAATGATTAAGGGGTTTATCGAAGGGTTTATTCTTGAAACACTTCATTATCAAGCCCTGTCCAGTGTAGAGATAATTAAATACTTAAAAGAACGAGCCAAATTGGATATCTCTGAAGGCACTATTTATCCATTGATGTTACGCATGGAAAAAGATCAGCTTGTCATTGCAGAACAAATTTATAATCCAAATGGTCCAAAGATTAAGAAGTATAGCATCACTGATTTAGGTCTAAAAGAACTAAAAGATATTAAAGAATACTGGCATAATTTTAAGCAAACTGCTGAAACATTACTGGAGGATAAAACATGAAACAAACATTAACAGGTGCATACCTATATGCCTATAAAGCAATTAAAAAAGAACTCAAACAAAACGTTGTTAAAGATCATAAATACAAAGAAACACTTAAAGATTTATTTGACATATTTTATCAATTAGAGATAAGTAAATCGAATCTTCCAGCTGAATTTATCGATGCTAAAGGTTATGCAAACTCTTTAGCTGATGGCTTAAATATTAAAAAACATCCTGTGTTGATTAAGAGTTTATTCATTTCATTTTACTCAGTTTTTGGTTCTATAACTATCTTCTTATTGACTATTTTCACCGTCACTTATTTATCGCGTCTTGATAGACCTATCGTTCATCTAGAAGGTAATGTTTTATCTTGGGATGGAATTTTAGGAGCTGATTATTATATAGTTAATGTTGGTGATGATGAATTTAGAACAACTGAAACTACTTTTGAGTTTGTTCCAACGGACTATCATCAACCACAGTTATACGTTACAGCATTTAACTCATTTTTAAATCTTGTATCCGCAGAATCCAATAGATTAAATTATGAAATTACAGAAGCCATCACAGAACTAGAATATTATCATTTTGATCATTATGTACCGCTAGTAACTGATGAATTGGGGTATGCAACATTAAGAACATCATTTCAATTCGGTGGAATTCACACACTCAGTTTGAGAGAAATCGATAATATCGAACAAGTGGAAATAACGAATATTCGTATCGATTCACATTCAGTATTTAAGAATGTAAATGAACTTAAAATCATAGTGGAACCTTATGATCCGTATACATTTAGAATAAAACATACAAAAAACACTGAAGTATGGTTACTCATTGCGCCACTTGATATCAATTTAAATCAACCAACGATGATACCTCGTTCTGGTAGAGGGACTTACGATATAAACTACAACGTTGAAATTGATTCATACATCACTCTATTAAACTATCATCCTCAAATCATTCTCAAGGACGTTTTCCAAGATCACTATAATCTAGATAGTACATATAACCAACGTTTTGGTTGGATGACTAATGCTATTGAGGTTTATAATGGAACAGCAGTCAATCAAGAGATTCAGTTTACTAAGAAACTTGCACAGCCATTTTATTCTAACGAGGATCATTTTGTTAGTGAAATCAATCAAGTACAAATCTTTAAATTAAGAGAAAGTCAGTTCTCAAATGCAAACAATCTCTACATTGAGTTTGATAGCAAGTACTATGATCTACATTTCATGAGTGATCAATACAAGAAACTTAATTACCATCAAAGTGAAAGTGGTATCAAGCGTATAACATTGCCAATCTTTTCTCAAAGTAATATCCAAGCTGTATATTTTATCCTTATTCCAAAAGAGGAAAAAACTACAGATCAGACTCGTATTCTTATTCACACAACTAAACCAGATGATGGATATTCCTGGTCAATGTAATATAAAAAACACTGCATTCTTATTGGATGCAGTGTTTTCATTATCACTATACTTTAATTATTAACCAATCGAACCTTCCATCTCAAGTTTAATGAGTTGGTTTAATTCAATTGCGTATTCCATTGGAAGTTCTTTTGCAAATGGTTCAATGAATCCCATAACAATCATTTCAGTTGCTTCTGCTTCAGTGAGCCCACGACTCATTAAGTAGAACAATTGTTCTTCACTGATTTTGGAAACTGTTGCTTCATGTTGTAAGAAGACATCTGAGTTTTTAATCACGTTTACTGGAATTGTATCTGAGGTTGAAATATCGTCTAAGATGATGGTATCACATTCAATATTAGAACGCGATCCCTTCGCTTTTTTACCAAAGACTACCTTACCACGATAATTAACTTTACCACCACCACGAGAAATCGATTTGGAGACAATACTAGAAGTTGTATTTGGGGCGACATGGATCATTCTCGCTCCAGCATCTTGCCAAGTATTCTTACCTGCAAATGCAATTGATATTGTCGTACCCTTAGCGTGTTCACCAAGGAGAATACATGATGGGTATTTCATATTCACATTAGAACCGATATTTCCATCAATCCATTCCATATGTCCATTTTCAAAGACATGTGCACGCTTAGTGACTAAGTTTAAGACATTATTACTCCAGTTTTGAATGGTTGTATAACGACATGTTGCATCTTTTTTAACGATCACCTCAACGATTGCTGCATGCAGTGAATCTCTTGAATAAACTGGTGCAGTACATCCTTCAACATAGTTCACATAAGCGCCTTCATCCACAATGATTAAGGTTCTTTCGAATTGTCCCATTTGATCAGAATTAATTCTAAAGTAGGATTGAAGAGGTTTAGTAACCTTTACTCCTTTTGGTACGTAAATAAATGAACCACCACTCCATACTGCAGAGTTTAGAGCTGCATATTTGTTATCGTTCATTGGTACAATTTTACCAAAGTATTCCTTAACTAAATCTGGATAAAGTCTAAGTGCGGTGTCGGTATCGGTGTAGATGACACC
>JAEYXZ010000104.1 GCA_023431045.1 Bacillota bacterium
GGTGTGGTTCGTGATTTCATCATGCGTAAACCTTTTTCGGATATTGATATCACAACTGTTGCAACCCCCCCACAAGTGATGCGTTTATTTAAAGCAGTACCGACTGGAATTAAATATGGAACAGTTACAATTTTAGTTGAAAACCATAAGTTTGAAGTCACGACTTTTAGAAAAGATGGACCGTCAAAGGATTTTAGACATCCGGATTCTGTAATCTATTCAGAGGATGTCAAAGATGATGTGAGTCGTAGAGACTTTACCATGAATGGTCTATTAATGGATGAGAATAATGAAATAACTGATTTAGTCGGTGGTCGTGAAGATATTAGAAATCGACTCATTCGCACCATTGGTGAACCAGAAGAAAGATTTCAAGAAGATGCGCTAAGAATTTTAAGAGCACTTTACTTCCAATCGAAATTAGGATTTGTGATTGATAAGAACACAAGAGACGCAATGCGAGAGAAAAGACATCTCTTAAAAGAGATTGCTATGGAACGCGTTCATGCTGAACTCTTAAAAATACTTAAAGGTAAATTCTTAAAGATTGCACTTCATTCGATGATTGAATGTCAAATCGATGAATTACTTCCAGGGTTATCAAAGGGAATTCATTTCATTGAAAAACTAGATAAAATGCCTTATATTGATACATTCTTAACGATTTGTTTCATATTAAATGATGGAATCATACCCAATGAATGGCCATTTTCCAACCAACATCGCAATAAGTACAAACTAGCATCAGAATGTGCGATTAAATATCCATCCATTGCTGATAGTATTGGATTATATACTTATGGATTAGAAATTTGTACACTTGCGAATAAAGCAAATTCCTACTTAGGAAAAACCAAATACTTAGAAAAGAAAATCGCTGTTTCTTATGATTTGTTACCGATTAAGAGTGAAACGGATTTAGCCATTAGTTCTGATGAAATCATCACACTGATGAATAAAAAAGCCGGTGCTTGGTTAGGTCAACTAAAAAAAGAACTCGTCTTAGAAATATTAAAAAATCATATTAAGAATGACAAAGAAGCATTGAAGCGTTATATCTTAGGAAAGCAGGAAAAACATGAATAAAACAGTCATTGGAAAAGTAGAATCCATCAACAAAGGATCAAACTACTGTAATACTTCAATCATCCTAGAAGATAAAGCCCATTTCAATGTCAAGTTAGAAATGACTGATGATCAAAGATTAACGATTGGTAAAGTTTATGCTTTTGAAGTTGAAAGTTTCCAAAGAGAAGATGTCACTCAGTTTAAAGCTATTTCGATTACACCAATTGAAGCGTATGGTTTAAGTAATCGTGAATATTCTGATTTAATGAATAATTTTTATGATTTTGCACCAATGCCATTAAAGGAAATCAAGAAATCAATTGAAAGTTATTTAGGAAAAATCGAGAATAAAGTATTAAAAGCAGTTACTGATGAAGTCTATCAAAAGTTTGAAAAAGCATTCTATCTTCATCCAGCAGCAACAAAGTTCCATCATGCTTATGTTGGTGGTCTATCCTATCATACCTTAACCATGCTTAAGATGATTGATCCAATGATTGAAATTTACCCTTATTTAAATAAAGACTTACTTTATGCAGCAACAATCCTTCATGATGTTTGTAAGATTGATGAAATGACAGGTGTTGATGGTGAATATACTGTTTCAGGACAATTACTCGGTCACTTAGTGATGGGTTCCATTGAAATTGAAAAAGCCGCAGTTAAATTAGGGTTTAGTGACAGTGAAGAAGTTTTATTACTTAAGCACTTAATTGTATCTCATCACGGACAATTAAACTTTGGATCACCTAAAAAACCTCAAACCGGTGAAGCATTACTGTTATGGTTTATCGATACCATTGATTCTAAGTTTACTGAACTCGGTGAAGCATTAAAGACAATTAAAGCTGGTGAATTCACTCAAGCCATTAATGTCCTTGATAAAATGCGCTTTTATAAACCAAAATTATAAATTTAAGAAGAAGTGTGAATCACTTCTTTTTTTATGCTCATAAAACAACATAAAAAAAGGGTTACCTTACGGTAGCCCTTTAGTGATTAATGATTAAGCATTTAAGACATCAAACCAGCCAGCATAGATTGCTGCATATTCTGGATTGTAAGCACGATCGAAGATTGTACTACCTGATCCATCAATACCTTCAAAGTATGAATAGCCATAGAATTGATTGAAGTTAGCTGCACGTAGAACCGCAAGCTTAGCATCAAGTGCTGCATCACCAACAGTCATATTTTCACCTAAGACATACTTGAATGCAAGTTCTAGTTGTGAGTATGAGTTGTTGTAAGCAGTTTGGACTGGAGTGAAGTACTTAGTTACTGCTGTTTGTACAGCGGTAGGAAGAGTTACAACACCTGTTTCTTCGCTTGATTCTTCAATGTAGATAACGATTTGTTGCCATGAAAGTGTTGGATTTGCATTCACTGCATTTAGGAATTCATCTTCATCAAATGGATTCTTAACTTCTGAAGTATAGTCCTTTAATTCTTCAGCATAACCTTCTGGATCAGTATCTGGGTCTGCATCAAGTTTAACTTCTGCAGAAGAAGATTGTGTATAACCGGTTGCTAAGATTAAGTGCCAACCGAAACCTGAACGAGTGTTTGCAACAGAATAGTTAGCGTGTGGATTTGTTGCACTTCCTAAGTCTGGAGCGTATAACGGTAACATTGCGTTTGCACGTGATGTCTTTTCTTCAAGTGTTGGAGCAACATCATCTGAATCATCACCAGGAGTTAATGTTCCATCGACATCGTAGAATTCAATTTCATCTTTTAAGTATGAAGCGATTGCGTATGCATAATCGAAGAAGTCAACATCAAATTGTGATGAATTTGAAGGGAAGTTCTTTTGATTGGTGATTTCACCAAGTGATTCGTATTTAAGTTGGAATCCAAGTTTCTTATAAGGAACCCAAACGTCTTCACGATAAGGATCTAAGATATTGTATGTTAATTCATAACGAGTTGCATCAGCATAAGCACTAACAACTGCATTTAAACCTTCTGCCATTGTTGATTTTAATTTAGCACGGTCTGAGATAAGTGTTACAAAATCAGCGATAACAGCTTCAAGTTCAGCAATATTAGTGATTGGAGTTGTATCTGGAGCAACTAAGTTAGCGTCTGCAAAATTAATATCATTTGGATCATCTGGATTGCCATCTGCATTTAAATCTAGATAAACAAGTAAGTGAGAAGCAGTGAATCCGACTGAATTGTCATAGAATCTTTCTGCTAATGTTGCAAACTTTTCATAGATGTTTCCATCATAATGAGATTCTAAGTCTGCTTCAAATAATTCTCTTAATTTAGCTTGGACATAAACTTTATCAATTGCATCTTCAGTTGCTGAACGACCATCATGAGCATAAGCACCAAAGCCTAAGAGTAAGAACTTTTCAAGTCCTAAACTTGCTGGGAACCCTGCTGATTCATAGTTGTTTGCAGTAAATGGATCAACGTATTGAGTTTTAAATTCTTTTATGAAGTCTTCTTTATCTTCTTCAGTGATATCAGCACCATATTCAGCTCTTAATTTTTGCATAAGAACTAAATCGAGTGCAGTTGATAATCCTAATGTTGATTGTAGTTTTTCAAAGAATGCATCAACAGTGAATTCAGTACCATGGACCTTAGCAACAACATTGTTGTTTAAGAATCCAGTTGAACCAGAGTAATCATAATTCTTATCATAGAATTCACGAATCACTGGATCGTAGATATCAATAGTATCTTCTTCATATTTTTCAGATACTTTTGAAGTGACATAAGCATCAGTTAAACGAGCTTCTACTAAATCTTTAAGTGCTTCAGTACGAACTGCCTTAGCATTTGCATTATCCATAAAGACGATTTCATCTGGATTAGTTTCATCGAGAACATCTTCATCAGATTCGCGTTCATCATTCATGAGATATACAAGGTAAGGAGAAGAACCAAAGGTTTGTACTTGACGTGAGTAAGGACGTGAGTATTTAGTATCATCTGAAGTATCAGCTGGAGTGTCATTGTCGTCACTACCTTGATACCAAAGAGATTCTTTATCTAGTCCGTAAACATAAGTTCTAAGTGAGGTATTGCTTGATAAAACTCTGTCAGTATAGCTTAAGCTAAATGCATCGTTTGCTTCAAGCGCAGTTCTAACTGCTTCACCAGTTGCTAAATCAGCAATATCAGCTGGAGCAAAATTAGTTCCATTTAAATCATCATAGATTTTTAGGAATGTCCATAAGACTTCATTGTTGTTAGCACTGTCATCAAGTGGTGTATCAACTGAGTTATTTAAAGTATATTTACTATAATAAGTAGCAAATTCAGATGTTCTATAGTCAATTGGTGTTAATGAACCTTGAACTTTACCTAAACCACCTTCAGAAGTTGGTTTAACTAGAATATCTAATGCCTTTTGATAAGTTGCATTCCATAATGGATCAGTATCACCTGCGTTTAGTACATCAATAACTGCTTGAAGAGCAATATTTGGAATGTAGTACCATTCACCACGTGAATTGGACTTAATTGAGTACTTGTAACGTGCGATTTCATGTTCTTTAACAGATGAGAACTTAATAATGACAGCAGAAACATCATATTTACCAGCAATTGCTGATTTATATTGTGAAACGATATTTTCTTCTTTAATAAATACTGTTGAGTCTTCATCAGTTAATTCAACTTTTGAATCTTCTTTTGTTGATACATTTCCATCTTTATCAACAATTTGACCTTCGTCATTGACATAACCTAATAAATCCTTAGCATATTGTTTCTTAGCAACAGCTAATTCATATTGAGCAATAATAGCATCAACAACATCTGGTGCAGCAGCACGATTGAGATAACCATATGGTTCATCGTCTTCTTCAACATCATAATCTGGGTCTGACGCACGAACAACAACAGCTTCCACAACATCTTCTAAGAAGTCGATTAAATCTTCTTTGTCAACGCCAGGATTCGTTATAGCGAATGAATCTGCGAAAGATAAAATTCTTTGTGCACGATTACGCTCGGACATAGCAGCGATAGTAACTGGCGTTGTTGTTGCAGAAGAGAATAGTGCTGTATTGATTTCTTTCTCAAATGCTTCAACTTGGAAATCAGTTAATAGTAGTGGATTAAGTGCATCCACTTCATTTTTGAATACAATTTCATCAACAAAAGTGACGAAACGGTTTAATGAACTAACTCTTAAGTGATTATATAATTCTTTTTCGGTAACTTTGTAGTCATCAATTTCTAAATATGTGTCATCTCCGAGACTGCCATAAGGTACGGTATTACCTGTATCGCAGGCTACGATAACAACAGCAACTAAGAGTAACAATAAAAAAATAGAGAGTCTCTTAATCGATGTTAATGATTTTAATAATTTCATGTATGCATTCACTCCTTAAGTATTTAAATACAGCACATATAATATAGCATTTTTTAGATGACAATGCAACCACTTTTTTTATTTAATGATATTTTATATCATACTCAAATGAGCCATTACATCATGGTTAAAATGTGTGCTACAATAGGTATAGGTGATATTGTGGAAGTATTTATTTTAGCATCGGGCTCAAAAGGCAACATGGCATATGTCAAAAATGAAGGTATTTCTTTTTTTGTTGATGCCGGTATAAGTTATCAAAAAATAGCCTCTAAGATGAAGGCATATCAAGAAGAAATCAGTGATGTAAAGACGCTTTTTTTAACGCATGAACACCATGATCACATCTATGGCTTGAAGTCATTATTGAAGCAAGGCTCGATTGTCGAAGTCTTTTTAACCAAAGGAACTTACGATGCGCTTGCTTCTGAAGTTAAGCAATTACTACCTCAAACAACAATTATTAAAGCAGATGAACCATTTAGATTTAATCAATTCATGGTTCATCCAATCATGTTATCGCATGATGCTAAAGAACCAGTTGGATTTATCTTTGAAGAATATGGTAAGAGATTTGTTGTTTTAACTGATACTGGATATGTTGACCAAAGTTATATTGAAATCTTAAAAAATGCCGATTTATACTTACTTGAAGCCAATCATGATCCTAAAAAATTACTAAATTCAGCAAGACCTTTCTCGTTAAAACAAAGAATTTTAGGTGTCTTAGGACATTTATCAAATGAAGATGCTGCAAGCTTAATGAATCAACTCATCACGAGTGATAAAAAGATTTGGATAGTCGCTCATATTTCTGAGGATTGTAACGATATTTATGATATTGAAAAAGCAATTGTTGATCATTTTGATGACCCAAATAAAGTTGAAGTCATTTACTCGTCACAAAATAGTCTTTCAGGCATTAAATTATGAAAATTAAACTCATTGCAGTGGGGAAAATTAAAGATAAAGGACTTCAATCTTTAATTTATGATTATCAGAAACAGATCAAAGACTTAGAAATCATTGAACTTGATGATGAAAAAGCCAGTGATGGCATGGAAAAGGAAGGCTTAAAAATTCTTTCAAAGATTGCTCCTGATGATTATGTTATATCACTCGCAATCGAAGGTAAGATGATGGATAGCGTTGAGTTTTCACAACTTATAGACCATGTTTTTACCCATCAATCGAGTTCCATCGTGTTTATTATTGGTGGTTCATATGGTTTATCTAATCAAATTAAGTCTAAATCAAAGCAGCTCATCTCATTTTCAAGAATGACTTTTCCTCACCAACTCATGAGATTGATCTTAGTAGAACAAATCTATCGAGCTTTCTCAATACTAAAAGGACATCCATATCACAAGTAAAGAGGTAATTATATGGTCATATTTTGGGATTTCAATGGGACGATATTAGATGATTTACAATTATCATTTGACTTATTAAATGTTGCACTAGAGGAAGAAGGCTTTCCTCCGGTTACCTTAAAACGGTATAAGGAGATTTTTACATTTCCAATCAAAGATTATTATCGCGCTGCTGGATTCGATTTTGTCAATACAAGCTTTGAGGAATTAGCGATTCGCTTTATTGAAAGATATCAACCCGCTAGTTTAAAACTAAATCTTCATGAAGGATTAGTTGATACCGTCTTATTAATGAGACAAAAGGGACATAAAAATATCGTTTTATCCGCATCAAGAACGCCTAATTTAATTGAACAACTTAAACATTTTAAAATTGATCATCTTTTCGATGATATTTTAGGTATTGATGATATTTATGCAAAATCGAAAGTTGATATTGCTAAATCATATGTCTTAAAACATCAAATTAAACCATCAGAAATGATTATCATTGGCGATACACTACATGATGCTGAAGTGGCAAATAGTCTAAATTGTGATATCATTATATATACAGGGGGACACCAAGCGAAACATCGATTTGGGTCTCTAAAAACGATTGATCATTTTGAACAAATAGAAAGGATAATCGATCAATATGGGGAAAAAGAATAACTTGTCTCACGCAACAAGAGCAAAAGGCTTTGTTGCAGGATTTAAGAACTTCATTACTAAAGGTAATGTGGTTGATTTAGCGATTGGGGTTATCATCGGTGGTGCATTTGGTAAAATCATTTCATCACTCGTCAATGATATCATCCTACCTCCAATTGGGGTGTTATTAGGCGGTGTTGACTTTAAAGATTTAAAGGTCAATATTGCACAAGTTGTCATCGACGGTGTACCGCAAGTTGATCCTGTGACAAGTAATCCGATTTATGTCACGATTAATTATGGTAACTTTATCCAAGTTGTGTTAGAGTTTATCATTATCGCATTTGCTATCTATGCACTTCTGTTCTTTATTATTAAAAGAAAGCAATTTGAAGAACAACTGGCACTTGAAGAAGCTAAAAAGATTGAAGCGGAAAAACCACAAGAACCAGTTATACCAGCTGTACCTGAAGATATTAAATTGCTAACGGAGATCAGAGATTTACTTAAAAAATGACAATGGGAAAAGTAAAAGTAATTGTTTGTAGTAATGCAGCATTAGACTATTTAGATCATCCAAAAGATATTGAAATATTTAGAAGTAAAATCCATTTTGGTGATGAAGCTTATGATGATTTCACAGAACTCACAGCAAGTGATTTCTATAATCGATTAGCAAAAGAACCAAATAATATTCCTAAAACATCTTATGTGTCACCAGGACACATGATTGAAGTTTTTGAAAGATTAGAACAAGAAGGCTATGAAGAAGTCTTCGTTATTACGATTGCAAAACCATTATCTGGTTTACATGATGCAATCATCAACTTAAGCAAAGAAGTAAAAATTAAAGTGACAGTTTATGATTCAAAATCACTTGCATACCCTGAATCATATATGGCTTTAACAGCATATAAAATGTTTCAAGTAGGTCATCCATCGGGTGACGTTATTGAAACACTTAACTTTATTCGCAGTCATCAAAAGATGTATTTTGCTGTTGACACATTGCTTTATTTAGTTAAGAATGGCCGTTTATCTAAATTACAAGGTACTCTTGGTACATTATTATCAATTAAACCAGTCTTAACATTAAACCCAGATGGTAAAGTTGAAACGGTTGAAAAAATTAGAACAACCGTGAAAGCAATCAAACGTATAGTTGAACTCTATTTTGAAGAAACAAAAGATAAAGAAGTCATTACATTTATCTCACATGCTCACAACGATCAAGGAGTCGAAATGATTAAGAATTTAGTCAAAGAAAAGTACCCAGAACGTGAGATTGTTGTATCATACTTGACACCAGTTGTTGGTGCTCATGCTGGTCCTAAAGCAATTGCAATTGGATATATTGAAAAACATCATTCATAAAAAGCAGCCTTGTTTGGCTGCTTTTTCAATGAAGAAGTAATTAAAATCATTGTAATTTATCTATTCATATGATACACTTTAATTACACTAAGAAAAGAGATATACACATGATTGAAACCACTTTTTCTTATTATTACTATAGCATCTAAAAAAGGTTTGTTAATGACATTCCTTTTATGAACGTGTGAAGTAAAAATAAGGAATGTAACCGATTATGAGTAAGATTAATTCTCATCCTTCAGGCACATTTCCTGAAGGATTTTATTTTTAATAACAAAGGAGAACACACCATGATTGTTCAAATGAAACGCAGTGTCACCAAACAAGAGGTTAGTAACTTACAAAACTATCTTAAGAAACAGGGGTTTGGCATCAAAGATGCATCAAGTAATGATGTTATTCTATTTGGTATTTTAGGGGATACAAAAACTTTAGATATTGATCAAATTAAAGTTTTTGCTGGAGTTGAAAACGTCACTCGAGTTTCACAACCATATAAACTTGCAAGTAAAGCTTTCAGATCTAGTCAAACGATTATCACACTTAAAAACGGAGTCACAATTGGTGGGGGTGATTTTGTCGTTATGGCAGGTCCTTGTAGCGTTGAAAATGAAGAACAACTAAGAATTATTACAAAAGCAGTTAAAGATGCAGGTTCTAACGTTTTACGCGGAGGGGTTTTTAAACCTAGAACATCACCTTATGCATTCCAAGGCTTAGGCATTGAAGGCATTAAAATGATGAGAAAAGTTGCAGAAGAATTAGGCATGGCTGTTATTTCTGAAATCATGGGAACAGAACATCTAGATGAGTTTGTTAAGTATGTTGATATCATCCAAATTGGTGCAAGAAACATGCAAAATTTTGATTTACTAAAAGCAGTGGGTAAAACTAAAGTTCCAGTTATGTTAAAACGTGGATTATCAGCAACCATCGAAGAATGGTTAATGAGTGCAGAATATATTATGGCATCAGGTAATGAACAAGTTATCTTATGTGAACGTGGCATTAGAACTTTTGAAAAATACACAAGAAATACACTAGACATTTCAGCAGTACTTGCAGTACGTGAACTTTCACATCTTCCAGTGATGATTGATCCTAGTCATGCTGCAGGCAAATGGGAAATGATTGAAAACCTTTCAATGGCGGCACTTGCAGTTGGCTCCGATGGGATTATTGTTGAGGTCCATCATGATCCAGAAAAAGCTCTTTCGGATGGTCCTCAGAGTTTAAAACCAAAGAATTTTAGTGCAATGATGGATAAATTGGAAAAAGTTTCCAAGGTCATGGATAAGAAGGTTCATCGATGAAAATATTTATTGTCGGATTAGGATTAATGGGGGCTTCCTATGCGACAGGCTTAAGTCAAAAAGGACATCAGGTTTTTGGTTTTGATAAAAACCAGAATGTAATCGACAAAGCAATGAAAGATCGCATTATTATGGGGTCTTCACTCGATTTAATAAAAGAATCTGATGTAGTTATTTTATGCTTGTATCCAAAGGATAATATCTCATTTGTTAAAGAACATCAAAGCTTATTCAATCGTCAACTCGTCACAGATATTTCAGGAACAAAACATGATATGATGAAGGAAATTGTCAGTTATTTACCAGCTGGAGTCTCCTATATTTCTCACCATCCAATGGCTGGTAGAGAAACATCAGGTTATGATCATAAAGACCCATCAATGTTTAAAAATGCGAACTTTTTAATTATTCCTTCAATCAATCATAATCCATCTGATATTCATATATTAAAGGATTTAGCACATGATTTGGAGTTTGGTAAAATCACTTTACTATCTGCCAAAGAACATGATGATTTAATTGCTCACACGTCACAATTAACTCACTTAATTGCAGTATCACTTATGATTTCTGATACTTCACCTCATACAGTTTTTGCGACCGGTGACTCATTTAGAGATTTAACCAGAATCGCAAAGATTAATGAAGATATGTGGACTGAATTATTCTTAAATAATAAAGCAGCACTCATTAAACAAACTGACGAATTTATCAAAATACTTGAATCATTAAAACAATCTATCAAGGAAGGCAAAGCAGAAGACATCAAACATAACCTAAAAACCGCAAAAGCTTTGAGAGTGAAATTCGATGATCATAAACGTTGATACTTACGACATTATCATAGAAAATGGTGTGCTATCTAAATTACCCGAAATGATTTCGGATGTCTATCCATACGATAAAGTCTATATCGTTACCGACCAAACAGTCTATGATTTATATTATGAAAAATTAGAAGAAATACTGACTGATTTTGAGTCTATTTATGTCAAAGTTGATCCAGGTGAAACATCAAAAAGTATTCCTATTTACGAAAAAGTTGTTAAAGAACTCATTGCAAAAGGCATTAAAAGAAATCATTTGTTGATTGCTTTTGGTGGTGGAGTTGTCGGTGATTTAACTGGCTTCATCGCTGGGACGCTTTACCGAGGATTGCCGTTTATACAAATTCCTACAACATTACTTGCAATGGTTGATTCATCAATTGGTGGAAAAACTGGTATTGATATAAAAGAGGGTAAAAATTTATTGGGTGTTTTTAAGAACCCATTGAAAGTTGTAATTGACCCAGAGATTCTTCAAACACTTCCTAAAAATGAATATAAAAATGGATTAGCAGAAGTGCTTAAGGCAGGACTCATAGCTAACCCATCACTTTATGAATATTTAAAGACAAACGATGTATTAACTGAGAAAGAAATCATTGATGCAATTGAAGTAAAAAGAAAGATTGTATTAGAAGATCCATTTGAAAAGAACACCAGAATGCTGCTTAATTTTGGACATACTTTTGGTCATGCGATTGAACGTTTTTATGATTATGCAATCAAGCATGGAATTGCTATTTCATATGGCATGCTCATTGCACTTGAAGAAGGCGAAAAAAGGGGAATTACGAGAAGCGGTTTATTTGAAGAAGTTAAATCAGTTTTACTAAGACTCGAATTAATCAAAGAACCAATCCTCAAAAAAGAACTCTTTTTACCACTCATTTCAACAGATAAAAAACAGATGGTTGATGGTCTTCGTTTTGTGATGCTTAAAGATATTGGTGAACCTGAAATCATTAAGGGGTTGAAGTTTAGATGACAAAGATTTACCCAGTCAAACTGACAGGAGAAGTTTTCATTCCATCATCTAAATCTCTCTCACATCGCTATGTGATTGCAGCTGCACTTGCAGAAGGAAAATCGATCGTTAGAAATGTGCTTGATTCTGATGACTTATTAGCAACAAAAAAAGCACTCATGAGCTTCGGTGCAAAGATAAACAATGAGGAAATCGTTGGGTCAAAAATAAAGGTTATCGATGATGTTATAGATTGTAATGAGTCCGGTTCCACTTTCCGTTTTTTAGTACCGATTGCCATGCTTTTAGATCAAGCATTAACGTTTATTGGTAAGGGGAAATTAGGGGATAGACCAATTGATGTTTATGATGAAATATTTAAAACTAAATATACCTTTATGCATCCTATTAATGCAAGCCTTCCATTAATGGTAAAAGGGCCTCTTAAGGCAAATACCTATCAATTAAGAGGTAATGTTTCCAGTCAATTTTTAACAGGTTTATTGTTTGCTCTACCACTTGTTAATGGGGATAGTAAAATCACATTAACAACTGAACTCGAATCAAGTGGATATGTTGATTTAACGCTTGATGTCTTAAAAAGATTTGGGATCAAAATTGAGCATCAAGATAACCAATATTTAATTCCAGGAAATCAACAGTATCAAGTGGTTGATTTAACAGTTGAAGGTGACTATTCTAGTGCGGCATTTTACATTGTGGCAGGAACTATTGGCTCTAAGATTTTAATCAAAGGATTAAACCGAAACAGCCTTCAAGGTGACCGAAAAATCATTGATGTTTTAAAGAAAATGAACGGTCTCTTAGACTTCACAGATGAAGGACTAATGGTTAATCCAGCCAAAACAAAAGGTACTACAATAGACTTAAAAGATATTCCTGATTTAGGTCCAATTTTAATGTTACTTGCCTCTCGTTCTAAAGGTGTATCAACCTTTAAAAATGTCTCTCGATTACGTATCAAAGAATCTGATCGTTTACAAGCGATGATCGATAATTTATCCTCACTTGGTGTAAAATTAGAATTAGAAGAGGATGAATTAAAAGTTTATGGTCAAGAAACGCTTTATCCAACCAAAACCCTCAAGAGTTATGGTGATCACAGGATTGCAATGACACTTGCTGTCGCATCCATTATTTCTAGTAAACCACTGGTCATTGATGACATTAGTGTTGTGAGTAAAAGTTATCCAAATTTCTTTAATGATTTTATTAAATTAGGGGGTAAAATCAAATGAATGAACTAGAAGTGTTAAGATCAAAAATTGATCAATTAGATACCAAATTAGTCGCACTCATTAAAGAACGTTTTTCAATTGTTAAAGCGATTGGAGAATACAAGAAACAAAATGACTTACCAATCTTTGACCCTAAACGAGAAGCCCATGTTTTAGCATCTAAAAAAGCACTCGTCGATGAAAAAGAATGGTTTTTATATGAAAGAGTATTCCAACTATTAATGGACTTATCTAAGGAACTAGAAAAATGAGAAAGTATGCCATTATTGGCCATCCAGTACTTCAATCAAAATCACCTATCATTCATCCAATGATTGCTGAGTTTGAAGGTCGAAAACTTGATTATGATTTGTTAGATGTTAAAAATCCATTGGATCTAAAACATTTGATGCATCTCCTTAGAATCAATACTTTTCATGGCTATAATGTGACAATACCCTATAAGGAAATAGTGATGTCCTATTTGGATGAATTATCACCTAAAGCACGTGAAATAGGTGCGGTTAATACTGTATACATGAAAGATGGGAAACTTTATGGTGATAATACCGATTATGATGGATTCATTGAACTCTTTCATTCTGTTCCTAAAAAAGATAACTCAAATATTATCATTTTAGGTTCTGGTGGTGCAGCAAAAGCAGTTTTTCTTGCACTTAAAGAAATGAAATACGAACCGATTGTCATATCTAGAACGAAACATCATGATGAGCATTTTTCACGTGTAATGACATATGATGAATTAAGTACGATCAAGTATGATATTATTATCAACTGTACACCGGTAGGGATGTTTCCAAATGTCGAGCAGTCACCACTAGATAAAGCCTTCGTTAAAGATAAGATTGTTATTGATCTCATCTATAAACCAGTAGTTACTAAGTTAATGAGTTATGCAAAACAGGCTTACAATGGAACAAAAATGTTAGTCTATCAAGCAATTAAAGCTCAAAGTTTATGGGAAGGTTATCCAATACATTTATCGAGTGAGCAAATTGAAGAAATCAGTGAGGTAGTTAATCGTGAATAGTTATGGAACATTGTTTAAAATAACGCTCTATGGAGAGTCCCATCAAGATGCAATCGGTGTTGTCATTGATGGTATAACACCAGGACTTAAAATCGATTGGGATCAAGTACAAGCAGATTTAGCAAAAAGAAGACCTGGTGCAGTTGGTACGACACCAAGAGTTGAACAAGATGATTTGATTGTAACCTCAGGTATCTTTAATGAGTA
>JAEYXZ010000007.1 GCA_023431045.1 Bacillota bacterium
TTTTCGTTCTTACCCTCCAAAATAAAAACACAGTCTTGATTGCTCAAGCTGTGTTTTTATTTTAGATTTTATGTGTTCCGTTTTCTGTCACTACCGAGTAGAAGGTTGGTTCATAACCAATAGATTCAGTATAGGTTTTAGTCACCTGTTTGATAATGTCTTCTTCAAGATCTTTTTTAATAATGGCAACCACACATCCACCAAATCCTGCACCAGTCATTCGAGCACCGATTGCTCCAGCGTTTAGGAGTGCTTGTTGAAGTGTATCTAGTTCAATCCCTGTGACCTCATAATCATCACGTAGTGAATCATGAGAAGCAGTCATGAGTTGTCCGAATGTCACTAAATCATCATTCTTGAGAGCTCGACCTGATTCAATCGTTCGATATTGTTCAGAGACGACGTGTCTGACTCTCTTATAAACAGTTGGAGATAGGAGTGTTTCAATGGTTTGGAGTTCTTTCAAGGATAGTGAGCATAAGTCTGAGATGAGATAAATTGGTTTTAAAATCGATAATGCTTCTTGACACTCACTAAAGCGTTCGTTGTATTTGGAATCGGCTAAACCGCGTTTTTTATTGGTATTGGCGATTAATAAAATGTAATCACCAAGTTCTAGTGGAATTTGCTCATAACTTAAAGTTTGTGTATTAAGCAGAAGAGCACGGTTCTTTTTACCTGCAAGTACAGCAAACTGATCCATGATACCTGAGTTAACACCAACAAACTTATTTTCAGCTTCTTTACCAATGAGTGCTTTTTTCTCAATGGATAAATTGAGTTTATTAAAATCATCAAGGATCGTTACAATTAAACTTTCAAGTGATGCAGATGAGGATAGTCCAGCACCAGATGGCATATTACCTTCGATATATAAATCAAATCCATGAGTTAAGTGATAACCATGATTCAGGAGTGCTTTAATAACACCTTTGACATAATCAACCCACGATGCAGTTATGTCTTTAGTTAGTTCATCTTGATTGAAGTGATATATTTTTGATGAAAATGGGTTTGAATAAACATTAAAAGTTAAGTCTTTATTCGGTGCTGCAATACCATAAGTACCAAAAGAAAGCGCACATGGAAAAACATAACCACCATTATAATCAATATGCTCACCGATTAGATTAACTCTACCTGGTGAGAAGTAAGTGGTTCCATCTTCTCTACCAAAGATGTCTTTGAATTGTTGAATTAATTGTGTTTTCATAAAATTTCCTTTTCAATAAATGCGATAAACGCATGAATACCTTCATCATTTTGTTTAAAGACACCACAGTCTTCAAGTACTTTCGTAAAGACAACTCCAATTTCATTTTTCATGATTTTATCAAAATTATCTTCAGTAAATGTATACTTTTTCATTAAATCGTTGATCCAATCTTGATGTTTTAGTGATTCAGGAGCTAATGGTTTTTGATTTATGACATGATGTTTTAGGTCAATTAGTTCAGTTTTTAGTCTTGGTGGTAATATGGCAAGTCCAATCGCTTCAATCAAACCGATGTTTTCCTTTTTAATATGCCATTTATCACTATGTGGATGAAAGATTCCTAAAGGATGTTCATTAGAGGTTTGGTTGTCGCGTAAGATGAGATCAAGTTCATAATGACCATTTCTAAAGCGAGCAATTGGGGTGACCGTATGATGAGGTGTATCACCAGTAAATGATTGTAAATTAAGTTTTGGATTAGCATAATTTCTCCATGCACTTAAAACTTTGCTTGCGACCCCGTAAAGAGGTTTCATGGTTTTACTAATCAGACGAATGGTTGATAATGGCCAATGTAAAAGTTGGAGGTTAACATCGTCTTTTTGATAAGATTTGATGACTTTTGCTGATTCAATCGGAAACTCATGTTTTCCACCTTGGTAATGGTCATGAGATAGAATCGATCCACCTACAATTGGAAGATCAGCATTTGAACCAAAGAAGTAACCAGGGAAACGAGCAACAAGGTTGAGTAAGTTTTTAAAAGTCGTTTGATCAATTTTCATTGGTCGATGTGATGCAGAGAAAACAATCGTATGTTCCGGATAGTAAATGTATGGTGAATATTGGAAGTACCAATCTTCACGATTTAAGCTTAGTTTGATGATGCGATGTTGATGTCTAGAATCGCGTTTGTAATTTCCACTAAATCCTTCATTTTCAAGACATAATAAACATTTAGGATATTCGCTTGATACACTTTTACCTTCTAAAATAATGCTCTTAGGATCCTTTTCAGGTTTGGATAAATTAATGGTGATTTGAAGTTTACCATAATCCGTATCAACACTAAAGGATTCATTTTTTAGAATACGATCATAACGAATATAGTTTAAGCTTTTGACATAATTAAAATACCAGGTTGTAGCAAGTGATTTACGCTCTTGGTATAAAGTGTCAAAATTATATTGTACTTGTGATGGAAGCGATGCAAATATATTCATGATTCGAGCATCAAATAAGTCACGCTCTACCACCGTTCCTGATAATAATGCACGTTTCTCCATATCATCTAAAATGATATTTAAGGCATCAGATGGAAAATTGATTGGAATAGGTTTTAAGTTTACATCACTTGGTACAATACCTACTAGATCATAGATTTGATTACGAACATAAACACGATCGCGTTCATCAATCACACCTTGATTAATTTCATATTGAATGAGGTTTTCGATAGCTTGTTTCATCAGTTATTTCCTTTCGTTGATTGACGAATAATGAGTTCGGTTTGAATCACGATTTTTTGTGAAACAATCCGTCCTAGAATTCGTTCTTTAAGCAGTTTTAGTGCGGTAGCACCCATATGTTCCTTATAGACTTTAATGGTCGTTAATGGTGGGATGGTATAAGCACTTTGGGGGATGTCATTAAAGCCAATAATAGACACATCATTTGGTACATGGATACCGGCTTCATAGAGTGCTCTTAATGCGCCGATCGCCATTGCATCACTTGCGATTAAGTACGCTTTAGCAAGTTGGTTTGAATTGATTGCTCGCTTCATTAATTCATATCCTGATTCAATGCTGAATTGTCCAATATGAACTTTATTGGTATTAGGATATCGAGATCTAAAATAGAGTTCTCGTCGTTCACCAATGGGCTGTTTTAATGCATGAGTGTATTCACGACCACCGATATATCCAATATCATTGATATTTAAATCAATAAGATAGTTGATTGCTTTATCATATGCGCGTTCAAAATCAATGACAACACTATCAAATTTTTCCTCGTCTGGTGATGAGTCAACGAATACAATTTGAGGATAGTAAGTTTTAAAAATATTAATTTCTTTCTTATCAAATTTACCAACAGCTATTGCCCCATCAGCTGGAGTTAATGCTTGAGATAAATCATCATAAAAGATTTTAATGAGTTGAATGCCTTGTTCATAGGCAGCTTTTTCTATTCCTAATCGAATGGCGAGATAATAAGTATCTTCAAGTTCTTGTTCACGAGTGTACCAATGAATTAGAGCAATCTTAATACTTTGATTGACAATTCGATTCTTAGGAATTTTGTAATGGAGTTGTTCCGCAATGGTTAGTACATTATGTCTTGTCTCATCAGATACCGTTAATCCTGGATCTTGGTTAAGAATTCTTGAGACGGTTGTTTGACTAACCTTGGATTGATTTGCAATATCTTTTAAAGTTGCCATATATAACCTCACTGATGGAGTTATTATAACATTTTTAAGAATTAAAGTAAATATTTACTAAAAATTATGATATAATCATATTGAAAGAAAGAACTTGAACAGAAGTCTCTGAATAATTAAGAATGTATACGTTTACATCTTAAAATTCAGATAGAATTTCTTCTTTTTAATCGGTTTTTATTATATAAAAATGATATAATCTAAACAGCGATTAACAACGGAGGATTAAGCTATGTTAAATTATTTAGATATATATCAACAAACGAGAAAGAGATTGCTTGCATATCAATACGCATTCTGGGTTATGGAATGGGATATGGAAACCGAAATGCCAGCTGGTGCGCTCGATTATCGAAGTGAACAACTTGAAGTTTTACAAAATGAGAAATACGCAATTGAAACCCAAAAAGATTATCTTGATTCAATCGATCGTCTTTTTGAGATTAAGGATACACTAGAGCCTAATCTTGGTCGAGAAATCGAACAAGTGCATAAGGCAATACGTGAAGTTAAAGCTGTACCGAAAGATGAATATATTGCATATCAAGTATTGGTTAGTAGAGCATCACAAATTTGGGCAGCAGCGAGAGAAAATAATGACTTTAGTGCCTTTTTACCAACACTTGAAAAAGTTATTGACTATCAAAGAAAACTCACTAAGAGATTACAAACAGATGATCTAAAAGGTTATGATGTTTTACTCGATATGTATGAAGAAGGAATGACCATGAAAGAATATGATGCCTTCTTCAATTTATTGAAAGAAGACTTAGTCAATTTCGTTCTAAATGCAACATCAAATAAGAAGAAACTATCTAGAAAACTCACTAAAGGATTTTTCCCTGCTGATAAACAAAAAGCATTCTCAATGTATTTAACTGAGGTCTTTTCTTATGATATGAATCGTGCCGTTCTTAAGGAAAGTGCACATCCATTCACATCCAGTTTCTCATCAAGAGACGTCCGTATTACAACCCGCTATAAAACGGATTTATTAGTATCATCGATATTCTCAACCATTCATGAAATGGGTCACGCAATTTATGAACAACAAGAATCAACGGATTTACTTCATACAAGACTTAATGGTGGTGCATCGA
>JAEYXZ010000087.1 GCA_023431045.1 Bacillota bacterium
AGGTAACGATTATGGTTTTGACTATCTTTTCAAAAGACAGTTAGAAGCCAATGCCGTTGTAGGAGATGTTTTTATTGGTATTACGACATCAGGAAATTCAAAAAATATTATAGAAGCACTTAAGTATTGTAAAGAAAAAGGAATTTTATCAATCTGTTTTAATGGCAAAAACGGCGGTCTCATTGAGCGTGAGAACTTAGCAGATATAAATATTATTGTTCCTGATCAGATGACTCCTCGAATTCAAGAATCACACCTTGTAATTGGTCATACGTTATGTGCAATTATTGAAAAGGAACTATTCCCTGAATGGAAGCGATAGTTCTAGCTGGTGGTTTTGGTACTAGACTAAAATCACTTGTACAAGATGTTCCAAAACCAATGGCACCAGTAAATGGGATACCATTTTTAACATTTGTATTGGATGAATTAGAAAAATTTCATTTTACGAAAGTCGTATTAGCTGTCGGATATAAATTTGAAATTATTATGAATTACTTTGGTAACAAGTATAAGAATATGTCTGTTGAATATGCCATTGAAAATGAACCATTAGGTACTGGTGGTGCAATAGTACAAGCAATGAATCATATCACACTAGATCATTTTTTTGTTATTAATGGAGATACATTGTTCAAAGTTGATTTCAATAAAATGATACTGGATGAACCTCTTGTTATTGCATCCAAATACTTATCTAATAATATACGCTATGGACAAATGAAGGTTGAATCTAACTATATTACAGCGTTTCAAGAAAAAGGTGTTTCATCATCAGGTTATATTAATGGTGGTATTTACTATATATCAAAAAAAATCATAGACAATATGTCATTACCAAAAAAATTCTCGTTTGAAAAAGAATTTCTTGAAGTTCGTGTTAAAAACAATCCAATTAGAACTGTTATCTTTGATGAATACTTTATTGATATGGGTATTCCTGAAGATTATTTACGATTACAGGAGGATCTAAAATGAATAAAGCCTTATTTTTAGATCGCGATGGTGTAATCAATCATGATCACAGATATGTCAATCAAATTTCCGATTTTGAATTTATGCCTGGTATATTTGAAGTCACTAAATACTTTCAAGACTTAGGTTACTTAATTATTGTAGTAACCAACCAAGGTGGTGTGTCAAAGGGGTATTATAAGCTAAGTGACTTAGAAAATATTACTGATTGGATGATTAGTCAATTTAGTGATAAAGGTATTACCATTAGTAAAGTGTATTATGAAACGTCATTTGATGAAAATCATCCAAGAAGAAAGCCAAATCCAGGTATGTTCATAGACGCTATAAAAGAGTTTAATGTTGATCCTTCAAGTTCATTAATGGTTGGAGATAAGACAAGTGACTTAATAGCAGCGTATAAAGCAGGTATTAAGAAAAATATTTTTCTTAATGGGAAGTATCCTTTCACAGAAGTAGATTTTAAAGTCGAGAAAGTTGATTCACTATTTCAAATTCTTAAAACTTAATTATTTGGATTACTTTTATCAATCTTTCATTAAGCATTACAGCAATGATGCAATTGTATTTAATTACGATTGCATTTTTATTTAATCAATAATGTATATTAAAAGTGCAATATTATGATAATCATCATGATGAATACGCTCTCATAATATGATAGAATGAGTCTACCAAATATGAAAACGCTTTTATATGCTTTTTCATTTAAGGAATAAAAATCGATGGACCTAGCCATTTTAATACTAGGCATGATACAAGGGGGTATCCAATATATGAAGAAATTCTTCATGGTAGTATCTTTACTAACAATCGGATTGTTGATTGTTGCTTGTACACCAACAGATACTAAAGTATTATTTACTTTAGAAGTTCAAGATGGTGGAGAAGTAACTGGAGCAACATCTGGCGGATATAGTGTTGGAACAGAATTTGATTTAGTTGCAACACCAGATGATGGCTATTCATTTGATGGATGGTATGAAGGATCAACCTTGGTTGAAGCCGATGAAGCATACTCATTCACACTTGAAGAAGCACTAACATTAGAAGCTCGGTTTGAATTAATTCCTGTCGTCGACACATTTACTTTAACAGTTACAGCAACAGCTGGTGGAACTGTGAGTGGAACAGCAAACGGAACTTATAATGAGGATACAGCAATCACATTAACTGCAAATCCAAATAATGGATTTGAATTTGATGGTTGGTATGCTGGTGAAACACTTGCAAGTGATGATTTAACCTATACATTTAATCTCACTGCTAATACAACTCTAGAAGCACGCTTTGATGCAATTCCACTACCAGTGCTAAGTGCACCAACTGGAATCACTTACCATCCAGAAAGTCAAACGTTAACTTGGACTGAAGTCAGTGGTGCAAGTGGATATCGTGTGAGTGCAGTTGAAGCAGGTAAAACAAATGTCACGATTGCAGCAACAGTTGTTACAGATGAAAGTTTTGACTTAACAGGATTAACAACTGCGAATCATACAGTCAGTATTGTTGCACTTGGTGTTGAAGATGAATCTGAAGATTCAGTCGCTGCAACATTCAACTTAGTTCTTGTTGCTGCTAAACTATCATCAGTTACTAGTTTAGTATATGATGTAGAAAATGATCAACTAACTTGGGATGAAGTTGCGAATTCTGATGGTTATTTAGTTGAAGTCTATAATGATTTAGATGAAGTGGTCTTATCATCTGATGGTGATATTGCAACATCATTAGATTTAAGTCAACTTGGAGCTGGTAATTATTCAGTATCAGTTGTTACTTATGCAGCAGTTGGTTCAGTTTACTTTAATGATTCCGATGAAGCAACCCTTGATTTTGAAATTGAAAGTCTTGGTACACTTGCTGATCCTAAAAATGTCCGTATTGAAGATGGATATTTAATGTGGGATGAAACGGATGCAAGAAATATCTCTATTAAATTATATGAACTTGATTCAAGTGAAGAAATTGCCGAATATAATGTGTCATTCTTTACTGCTAATCAATTATTCTTAACAGATATAGGTGTTGCTGATGGAAATTATACCGTCGGTGTTAAATTTATCTCTAATCGTCATACCAATGAAATGAGTGCTGAAGTAACTTATGATATTACTTTAGAAACTGTTGTCATCTATGATGCAGCAGCAATCTCAACATTCTCCGGTGAAACAATTACCGGTGGAGAACATGCGGCAGCATCACTCGTTGAAGTTGGTGGCACTAGTTTCGCAAGAGTTGTACCGACTGCAGATGGTTGGGGCCGTGTTGCTTCCCCAACGTTTAGTGTGAACTTCTCAAAGAATCCAGTTGTCTTCTTAAAGATTGGTACTGTTATTGGTGGTTATCATATGCAGTTATCTACTGGTGGTTCATACTATTCAGTATTAGGTGATACTGCTGCTCAAGGTAGTAGAAATATTAACTTAACTAAAGGTAATGAAGCAACTTTAATTGGTGTTAATGATGCATTCTTAAGACTTGGTGTGAACCAAATGTCAGGTGTTGGTACATCAGATGTTTCTGTTGACTATCAATATGTTGTTGTCTCATATGTTAATGAATATAGTGAAATAGGTGATATTACTGAACTTGATGATGTCACTGATGTACATTTAAACTTCTTAGGTTATGTCACATGGGCTCCAGTTGAATTTGCTGATGGTTACTATGTCACATTGACTAAAGAAGGAGAAGAAACTCCAGTTTTAGATGGTGTATCAAGAATAGCACCGCAACTTGAAGTCAGACAATTACCAGAAGGTATTTATACGATTAGTGTGGTTGCTTACAACTTAGCATTAGAAATTGAAAGTTTAGCACCATCTGCTGACTACAAGATTGTCGTCACTGATGTCATCACTTATGATGCAGCAGCAATAGCAGCATTCCAAGGTGACAATATTACTGCTGCACTAGATCCTGAAAATAGTAATCTAGCAGTCATTAATAATACACAAGCAGCTATTTATGGTTGGGTATTCCCAGCAACAGGTGTCAATTTAAACATGGATAAAAATCCATTCATTATCACTCATGTTAATAAAGTATCTGGTGGTTATTTCTACTTTGGTGCATTTGATGGACAAACTCAATATCCTTATCGTGGAGACACCCCAGGTGATATTTTAAATCCAACCGTTTGGGTATATCGTGCGAATGTCAATGTTGACCGTCAAACTGTCAATACGAAAGACTTCTCAGGACCGGTTACTAACTTCAAAGTCAGACCTGGCGTATGGCATGCTGGTGGAGAAGCATTCTCACAAGTATGGCTTGAAAGTATTCGTATTGCTTATGTTGAAGAATGGCAAGACATCGTGATTCCAGTTGAAGTATTACCAGCACCAACTCCTGAAGGATTTGGTATTAATAATGGTAATATGGCATGGAGTTCAGTTACAGTTCCTGCTGGTGCACCAGATCCTCAATATCAAATCACCATTACCAATCAAGCGAATGAACTTGATCAAATCGTCATTAATTCGCAACCTGGAACTTCTGTTAATCTAACTAATTTGGAATTAACACATAACGCGACTTATACATTTGCCGTTAAAGTTTTAGGTGATGGAACAGGTCTAGAAGGTGCTGATGCTTGGTATGCTGATAGTTTGGTTGGAAGTGTACAATTTACTTATACAGAAATATTAATGGTCAATGATTTTACTAACTTCCTAAATGTTACGAATCATCATGGTGATTTTACACCAAATACATCACTTGGAACGAATAACAGTTTAATTGTTGAAGGTCAAGCAGATGGATGGAATATCAATTCATTTGATCCAATTCTTGCAAGTAGTTTAGGTGGTAGCATCGTTGAAGGTCAAACTGTATTTATGATGCAACTAGGTGAAGTCGTTGGTGCTCCAACCATGCACTTTGGTTATTACCGTGTTGGTTCAGGTGAAGACTATCAAAGATTATGGGGTGATACGACACTATCAACTAACCAAAGATTTGTCATCAGTGGATGGGTATACCCAGGTATGATTCATACGCCAGTTGAAGGTGATCCATTCTTGCAATTCTACTTTGGATTTGGCGGTGGAGTTGCTGGTCGCTCATTTGAAATAACACAAATTGTTATCGCTAAATACGCGATTGTATCATAATCAATCAATAAAATAGGTAAGGAAGGGGTCTATAGATCCCTTCCTTCCACATCTTTTTGATTATATCTATTGAATAGATATTGTTAAAAACATGTGTTATTCATAATAAATTTTTAAACGAGAAGGAGCCTCACGATGAAAAAAATAACGATCTTAGTCTTACTCATTTCAACCTTTATGTTTATTCCAAGTTTTTTATCTAGTCCGACAAGACAACTTTCAAATGGTGAGGATGATATGTACTTAACATTAATGGGTAATTTAGTGGATCCCACTTTAGAGGATTATAAGTTTAAAGATTGGAAACAAACAACCATTGATTATCTAAACTATGTTCTAGATGAAACCAATGGTTTTACGGATCCAAATTTAGATAGTGGATTATCAACTAGAAACGCTAAAATTGGTCGCTATCAACAAAGTGTGAACGCAAGTAATTACTTTAATGAAGCCGTTACTGCCTGGGGATTACCGTCCTATTTAGGTGGTAATCAACCAGATAACATTTTAGGAGAAGGGATTGCTGTTTTATCAGCAATCATGAGTGGTGGACTTGCTGGTCTAGATATGACGAATTACAGTGCACCAGGTTACCCTAATTTTAATTATGTTAAAGCAGCGATGAACTACTATAATAGTGAAGGTGTCTTTTTAAATGGTGATGGTACGGCACTATCTGGTGGTAGTTTCTGGTATGACTTATTACCAGGAGTTTTATTTACAGTTATTGCGTCACAATACCCAAGTGAACAGTTTTATACATTTGATGCGTTATCTACTCTTGCAGATAGTTGGTATAAAGCAGTGGTTGCTATGGGTGGACCGACAGCTGACTTTTATCATTTAGCTTATTCAATTAAAAATGATGAAGTGATTGATGGAAACCATTATGAACCAGATGCAGCTGCGGGGATTGCATATATTTTATATTCAGCTTATCAAGCATTAAAAAATGAGGGTAATTATACATACGCTACACAAGAACAATTAGATCAATATCTAGAAGGTGCGATTTGGAGTATGAATTACTTAGATCGTATTGATTTTTCACCTTCCTATGAAATCTTCCAACTCTTTGCACCATATATTGCTGCAAGAATGAATGTTGAACAAAATACAAACTATAATATTACTAAAATATTTAATGACGCGATTAGTGGGGATTCAAAACCTAGACCAGGTTGGGGTATGATTTTTGATAAGTCTTGGGGTGGTTATGATGCTCAAGGTTTAATGGGAGCTCAAAATGATCATGGTGGATATGCCTTTAATATGGGGACGTTTGATGCCATGATGGGTTTTGCACCACTTGTAAAATATGATAAGCGTTACGCTTATGATGTTTCACGTTGGGTCTTAGCGGTTTCTCAAAGTGCCCAAAACTTTTATCCTGATCAATATACTACCGCAGGGTCAGTCACAAACTTTGGTACCCATTCAGTATGGCATGGGGAACAACAATCAGCAAACCTCTTTGAACCAACCGATCCAGAGGCATCCTTTATTCCATATGAAGGATTAAGAAAGTATGCAAGATATGTAGGCTATGATGGAACTAATCGTTTCTTAGGTGGTCAAGATACCTCTGTTTCACCTTATGCATCTGGTGATGCATTCTCGTTTAACTGGGGTGGTAGAACTGATTATGGTCTATATGGTGCATCTCATGTTGGGACATTCTCTGCGATTTCTGAAACCAATGTTGAAATGATCTTAGAAACCGATTTAGATTTATTAGATATTTATAGTAATACTGGTAATGTTAAATATAAGATGTACTACAATCCACATGATGTTAGTCATGTGGTTGAAGTGAATGTCTCCAATCAAACAAATAAACTTTACAATACGATTACTGGTGAGTTTTTAACAACAACAGTTGTTAATGCGAACACTTTAAGTTTCCAAATGGCAGCAGGTGAAACCATTGTCACTGCTGAACTTCCAAGTGATGCAGTTCTTGAAACTGAAGGCATTAATGTGTTATATGGTGATATCGTTATTGCACAAAACCGTGCATCCCTTGAAGCATCACTTGAAACAGAAGAAGGTAGTTCAATTAATCCAAACACTTCGGTGAGTGGTACGATTTTTGCTGATTTAAACGTGATGATTCCAGATGGAGCAAATGTCACTG
>JAEYXZ010000103.1 GCA_023431045.1 Bacillota bacterium
ATTGTACGTTAATAATTCTTTCAGCAGCTGGTTTACCAACGATATTAGCTGGTGAAATGAAATTGATTTGTGGAGCTTGTTCATCTAAATTTAGATCAACTTCAGCTTGATTAGTACCATCATCGAATCTTAAGACATAATCCTTAGCTTTATCAAGTGCATTTTCTTCGCTTAAGTTAATAACGAAATCAGAAGCAGTAGATGCATTTGGAGCAAAGTCTAATCTAAGAATATCAATTGGTGAACCGTAAGTTTCTGCACCAGTCTTTTCAACAAGTTCAAACCAACCAACCATTTCTGCCATAGCAGCAGCTTTATTAGCAGGTTCTGCAGCAGCATAGAGGTTAGTCACTTGTGCTGATAACTTAACAAAGATTGTTTGAGGATTTTTTGCATAAGTACCAGATAATCCAGAAGCTTCATTCTTAAATGGAATGATACGGAATGTGAATGCTTCTGCAACGAATACTGAGAAATCATCTCCGTATAGTACGTTATCATTTACAGTGTAGGCATCACCTTTTGAGTAGACCCATGCAAATGCAACAGAACCAGCAGCAGCGGTGTTACCACCAAATGCACTTCTTAATTTAACGTCGCCTGTCTTTTTGTTAGCGTCTCCACCAGCATAGATTAAGAATCCAGCATCTTTAATGCCGTCTTCAGCATCTGGTGTTGCAGTTAACATCGCAACTTTCACATTAGCTCCGGTTGTTGTTTTACCACCGTTTTCAAATACTTGTGCTGGACTACCCCATTCAGCCCCTGGCATATCCCAACCACTCCAGTGGTGGATACCGATATTTTCTTCATAACTACCGGATGGATCAAAATAAACTAGAAGCATATTGTGTTTTGTAGGATCTGCAACAAAGTATGATTGACCATTATCTTTGTCTGCACCTTGGAACACGTAAACATGGAGTGTTTCACCTGCTTTTACTAAATTCTTAGGTATTTCCACGTTATTTGTCTTCTTAGTACCGTTTCCATTAACATAATCCCAGTCCATCGTACCTTCAGCGGGACCAAGAGCTGCAATGAAACCGTATGTTGATTCATCTGTTGATTCGACTTCAAGTACACCATTAAAGGTGAATACTGCACCGAAATCATCTAGTTCAGCATCACGAGGTTTCCAAACGTTATTACCCCATTCAGCTGTACCCCAAGTCCATGCATGCAAGTTTGCATAATTACTATCCCATGCTTTGTAATGAATTACAACAGTACCAGCTTGTCCTGGTTCCGCAAAGAGCATAGGAAGAGTAAGCACAAATGCAGCAAAAACTAATAAAGATAAGATAATCTTTTTCATTTTACCCTCCTAATAAGTATAGATTTGTATCATCTTACGATTAAAGTCTATCACAACGAGTTATCAAATGTAAACGCTTTACTTATGTAATCACTATGCAAACGGTTTCTTATTGTAATCGCTATCATCTATTTAGTTAACTAATATATAATGTTACTGCGAGGAGGTTTAGAAATGAAAAAAATCGGATTAATAGTTTTTGTTCTATTAATTGCATTAGTGACTTCATTAACGACTATGGCAGCAGACGAACTTGATACACTTGTTGTCCACTATTTTCGTTATGATGGTATATATAATAAAGATGGAGAAAATTACTTTTTACATTTATGGCAGAAAGAACCAACCGATAAAGGTGGGATAGACCATCAATTTGGTATCGTTCCTGATCAATACGGTGTATCCTTAACGGTTGATATGACGGATCCCACTAATAATGTTGTTGATTCAACACGACTAGGATTAATTGTAAAACATAAAAGCGGTTGGCCGGCAAATCAATATCGTGAACCAGGTGATGACCGCTTTATCTATGTTTCAGATATTGAAGTTGTTGGTGGTGTTGGACATGTCTATATTGTTCAGTCTGATCTAAATATTGGAACATCAAGTGAAGATTTAGCTAACAACATTCCAGATTATCGTCCAAAAATTATTACCGCTATATTTAATGATAGTCAAGATATTGTCATTACATTATCGCATGTGGGCAGTTCATATACTCTTTATGCGGATAATGTGAATGTTAAATCTGGCGTTGTAACAAGCCAGTCAATGACAATTTCCGTGCAAAACATTGATATTTCAAAGACTTATGAAATTGAAGTTGAGTTTGACGATACAACATCAAGAAAATTCGTTTCAATGAATGGGCTTTATAATACCCCAGAATTTGAAGAAGCCTTCACTTTTACGGGTGAACTTGGTTCTATTTATACTAAAGCTGAAACAACATTCAGACTTTGGGCTCCGATCTCACAAGCTGTAACGCTTAATCTATACGAACAAGGTCACCCACAGTATGATCGTTTGGGTAATCCAAGTACTGAAACAACACCTTATGCAACCTATAATTTAGAAAAGATTGAAAAGGGTGCATGGGAAGTTGTTGTTGATGGTGATTTAGATGGCAAGTATTACACTTTCACTGTTGAGAATAATGAGATAGAAAATGAAGTGACAGACCCATATTCATACTCAACCGGTGCTAATGGTCTGCGTAGTATGGTCGTTAATTTTGAAAAGACGAATCCTGCTTATTGGGAATTTGATGAAAGACCAAGAACGATTAAGAATTTTACAGACTATATCGTTTGGGAGTTACATGTCAGAGATTTAACAACCCATTCATCATGGAATGGTAATGAAGCATATCGTGGTAAATTCTTAGGATTAACTCAAGGTGGTACAACATACACTGAAAACGGTGTGACTGTATCAACTGGACTTGATCATATTGATGAATTAGGGGTTAATGCGGTTCAATTATTACCAATCTTTGATTTTGGTTATATTGATGAAGTTGAAGTATTTAAAAATCCTTTATATCCTAATACATTTAACTGGGGCTACATGCCTTATCATTTCAATACACTTCAAGGTTCATATTCCTCAAATCCATTTGATGGATATGTCAGAATGTATGAGTTTAAACAAGCAGTTCAAGCACTACATTTACGTGATATTCGTGTGATTATGGACGTTGTATATAATCACACCGGAGAATCTGGAAATTCTAATTTTAACAAGATTGTACCAGGGTATTATCATCGTTTAAATCAAGATGGTGGATTCTCTAATGGTTCTGGAACAGGTAACGAAATGGCTTCTGAACGAAGTATGGTTAGAAAATTCATGGTTGATTCAACTGAATATTTAGCAACTGAATATCACTTATCTGGTTTTAGATTTGACTTAATGGCATTACATGATATTGAAACAATGAATGCAATTAGAGAAAAAATGGATGAAATAGATCCAACGATCGTCCTATACGGTGAACCGTGGGCTGGTGGAGATACAACTTTAAAAGGAACCGATGCTGCTGGTATGACTAATACCAATAATTGGAATAATAAGCAAGTTTTACTCCTTGATAATGTTGGTGCATTTAATGACACAACAAGAGATGCAATCAAAGGTAAACCTGATGATACAAGTAAAGGATTTGTTCAAGGTGATACAAACTATGACCGCGTTCAAGCGGTTCAATATGGTATCGCTGGTGGGGTATCTGGTTTTTCTAATGTCAGTACATGGCATGGAGACCCTAATAAACATATTATTTATGTAAGTGCTCATGATAATTTAACACTTCATGATAAATTACATCGTTCAGGTGTCACGAATGTTGATAAGAAGAAATTGATGCAAATTCAAGCAAACGCGATTGTCTTAACCTCTCAAGGTATACCATTCTTACACGCAGGAGTTGAATTCATGCGTTCTAAACCAGACACATCCGGTGGATTTGTCCATAACTCATACGAATCACCTGATAGTGTTAATCAACTCAACTGGTCAAGAAAATTAAGATTTAATGATGTCTTTGAATACTATAAGGCATTAATTGCAATCCGCAAGACTTATCCACAATTTAGAATGAGTTCTGCAAGTGAAATTCAAGATCGATTATCATTCTTAACCACTCATGATCATTATGATGATTTCAAATCAATCGCATTTAAAATTGAAGGTATAGATAATCAATCCGATATTGTCGTCATCCATTCAGGTAATATTACCGGATTAACGACTTTAACTCTAAGTGATGGTAAAACTTATCAGTTGTTAACTTCTTATCTAAGTACTGATTTAGATGGCTTAGGAGAAGTAACTGGTTCATTGTTTGCAGTTAATAATACGACATCCATTTATGTTGAAATAAAGGATGATATGGATGATATATCAATTATTGAAAACACTGTAACAATCGCAAAAGATGCAAATTTCGATGAGCTATCCAATGTGACTGTTGGAACTGGTGTGACAGCATATGCGACCGATATCGATACAAGTGTTCCAGGAACATATATTGTTGCAGTATCAGCCTATGATTACTTAGGTCGTGAAAAACAACTCTACTACACCTTAGTCGTGACAGGAAATAATCCAAATATTTCCTTTGGAGGTCTCTCATGAGAAAAATCATTTGGGTATTCATGTTCATCATCGTTTCATTATTAGTTGCTTGTGATCCACAAGAAGTTGTGGATGAAAAAGTTGTTGCAACCGTAGCATCAGAGAATCTAAATGGATATATGCTTGTTGTTGATGTTGAAGTTGAGGGTAAAGTTACCTCAATGGCTATGTTAAAAGAAACCATCACACAAGTATCAAACGGAATTTATGCGAAATACCAAGCACAATTTGGTACGGAAACATATACCTTAATCTTTAATGTGTATAAAGATATGGAATCTGAAGATAGTCCTTTCTATGGCTCAATTGGCTATAAAGTTAACGCAAGCATCGATATGCCTGGGTTATCACTCATCAAGAATAATCTAAAATTCTAATCAAAAACAAAAGTTTCATAAACAAAAAAACACCTCGATACAGTTTACGTTATTGAGGTGTTTTTATTTAATATATTAAGGATAAATAAATGTAGTTTATATGTATGAACTAATTAAACTAGGGTCAATTGTGACAATTAATGTTCCAAACGCAGGAATAGTTAAGCTATTACCATAAAGATATTCTAAGAAACTGATATCGACTACCCTAGCATCATCCGATAAATTATGAATAACAAGAACAGCTTGTTCGACGTCTTCATATTGATAATATCTAACATATCCTTGAGTGAATGTCGTACTATCTTTCCATTTTTCAAAATAGTTACCATACATGAGTGCCGGATTATTACGTCTAACCTCAATGATATCTTTATAATGATTTAATAATGAGTTTGGATTTGCTAATTGACTAGCAACAGAATCTGCTGCATCCGAGCCATCATAAGCTGTTAACCAAGTGGTTTGTTTAGAACTATCACCCCAAATAAATGGAGCTCTGCGATATTGATCATAAACGGTACCTTGACCATGAGGATTAATACCTTCGTATTTGGTTCCAGTCATGCCTAATTCTTCACCATAATAAATGTGTGGAGAACCTGGTAATGTCAAATAAACGGAAGCTGATTGTTTAAGTTTTTCTAATCCATTAATGCCTTGGAAAATACCGTTTGAAGCGTAACGATCGATATCATGATTTGAGATAAATGGCGCATCAACGAAATTGAGATTAAAACCTCTAAATGTGTTATATGCTCTTTCTAGATTAGAGGACAATAAATGGCGATCAGATTGTTCACCAACTTTACCTAAAATTTCACCAGCTACATAGAAATTAAATAGTGAATCAAGTGGTTGATAGTAATTGTCGACTGCTTGATATGAGTAATCAAAGATTTCAGCAATTAGATAAGCATCTGGATCAATCTCTTTGACAAATGCATTAATACCTGCTAAGAAGACGATGTTTTTAACTTCTGGTGCGGTTTCTCCTGGCTTTTCAAAGAAGTGTTTAGCTGCATCAAATCTAAATCCATGAATGCCTTTATTAAGCCAAAATTCCATGATATCTTTAATTTCATCAACAACTTCAGGGTTTGCTAAATTTAAATCTACCATACCACCAGGGAATGTTCTAAATGCGGATGATGGGGTGGTCCAAATATAGTAGTCACGATACTCTGATTCAAGATTAGAACTTGCATCAATATACCAAGGATGTGTATCAGAAGTATGATTGATGACAAGATCCATAACAACTTCAATACCACGTGAGTTTGCTTCCGAAATGAGGTTTTCATAATCAGCCATTGTACCATACTCTGGATTGACATCATAGTAATCCTTGATTCGATAACCGTGGTATGATCCCCAATCTAAATCGGTTGTATTAACTGGTAACATCCATATCGCAGTGATACCTAAATCTTCTAAGTAATCAAGGTTTTGAGTCACTCCATTGAAATCCCCAACGCCATCACCATCACTATCAGCAAAACTTCTGACAAAGATTTGATAATAAACATCATTTCGAGGATTTACATTAGCTAAATCTTCACTTTGGTTATACCATAACGCATAAAGGGTAATATCTGATGAAATGATGGTATTAAAATCAAATTCAGCTGCTTCATTATTGAAATACCAATATACGAATTCATAATCTATTTTTGCTGGATCATTTGGCTTGGTAACTTTATTTCCTTCAATAACTTCTTGACTCGATACTAATGTACCACCTTGAGTGTCAAAAGTGACTGTAAAGGTTTTTTCACTAGGTGTTACTGGTGTACATGCAAAGAGGATAAAAACAAGTATTGCTGTAACCATTAACTGATAAATCTTTTTCATATAAACATATCCTCCTTAGGTATATACATGACTTAGTAACCACAATATACCATAAAAAAAGCGATTATGAAATCGCTTTACTTAAGTTCCTTTGTGTAAACGGTTTGAGATTTTATGTTATGGCTTTATGCATAAGTCTTGCGTAAGAAGACGAGTAGAACTAACATCACAACAATTCCCAGTGCTAGGTTGAAGACCACACTTGCAAATCCAGGTAGGATTAATCCAGCGATTAAGGATAGAATTGCTGGGAGTGTACTTGATATAATCACAAAGTTTATGCCTTCTTTAAATGACATAAAGTTTGCAAAACCAAATCTAAAGAGTTGAATGATACATGCCAATAGGATGACAAATATAATCGTTACACCGATTTGAACGACAGTATTTCTAAGTACAGTGTAAAGGATAATATAGGTAGAAAACGAGCGTTCTAGACCAATCCCAAATTCATGAAAGGCATCAGAACGAGCTTGATCAGTCATTAAGTTGATTTCATCAAAGTCAAACACAGCAACTTCAAAACCTTTATAGCCATCACTGATCAAATGATTACCTTCACCATCGGTGAAGATAATCTTATCTTCCATTAAAAGTACTGATTTGATGGATGGATCAAATGAAGTAGAAGTGTAATTGAAGACATAAAGAATGTCACCATGTGTTCGTTCAACATTTTCCTCAGTCATGTTAAGTTTACCAGCTGCTATACGTCCGCTTGGTAAATTCCATTCTGGTGTTGCATCCAAAAAATCTTGTTCAATAAAATCGAGTTTAGAACCTTGTTCTTCAAATGTAAGCCAGGTTAATGGGAAATTGCTGATGAGAACAAGTAATATAAAATATATCAATGTTTTCCACAATTTTTCAGAAGTTCTTGTCAGTAATTTAGGAAATTGAAATCCCCATTTAAAGTATTTTATGATAAACATTATCTTAAATCCGTATCTCTCATGGTTTTTGTTCGAATCACATCATTATTTCTGACGTTTTGTGGAGAGTAATCAAGATCAATGACTTTTGTTTTAAAGATGTAGTCATGTAGTGTTCTTGAAACCATTTTCTCAGTTAGTGTGAAATAAGCAATAATCAAGTATAAACCAAATGTCAGTGT
>JAEYXZ010000025.1 GCA_023431045.1 Bacillota bacterium
ATATTTAAATGAATCAGGACGACCAAATCGTTCATCACCGTCTGTAATGACCTCACCAATGAGCGTTAACTCATACGTTTTATAAAGGAGCTGTTTGTCGTATAATCGTTCCTTTTTATAGTGATATAACATCTCATTATCTTTGGTAAAGATGAGATAATCTTTAATCGAAATTCGTTCATCACATTTCATAAAGAAAGTTCGTAAAAAATCTCGCAGATTTTTTGTTTCTGAGATTTGATGTGCATAAGTCAATAAATCAATAATGATATCTAAATGTTCAAAATTATCCTTTTTTGTATAGAGTTCTATACTTGATTTCTTTTCATCAATGGATTGATTATCTTCTTTAGTTGTAATGGTTTGTTCTTTATCTTGTTTGTTTTTTTTATCTTCGGTTTTTAAAAGATTCTTTAATTTCTTTTGATATAAATCAAGCGATAATCGGTTGTTAAGTGTTTTATATAATTCTACTAAATTCGTGATTGCCTCAATCTGAAAATCAGCTGGCATGTCATCCAGTTTAGTCTCATATTCAGCATCAAGAATCATCGCTTTATGGGTATCTTTTTCATGCATGAAGACTTTAAGAAGTGTTAAGTAACTATCCATATCATAGAGGTAATGACCTTTATACTGTAAAGCTACTTTCTTTGCATCATCAAACATCCCTAACTTAAGGAGTGTTTTTAAGTAATTAGGAACATAGGATTGTTTGCTGTCTAGTTTCTTCATTTCTTGAATGACAGGAAGAGCTTTATTTTCTTGATTGTCACTCAAATATAAAGTTAGTAACTGTTTTAAGACATTCAATTTAACGTCATCTGGAATGACATCACGCATTAAACCTTCAAGTTCACTAGTATAAGGTTGATGGGTGACTTCCTTAAATTTGATTAGATCAAGTGTTGCTAAAAATTGTTTTGCAACTGGT
Source organism: Bacillota bacterium (assembly GCA_023431045.1). Taxonomy (GTDB): domain Bacteria; phylum Bacillota_I; class Bacilli_A; order Acholeplasmatales; family Acholeplasmataceae; genus Acholeplasma. The sequence continues at coordinate 935 of JAEYXZ010000025.1, forward strand.
AGTGTATTCTTACGATGTTGATAATAGGTATATGCAGTCTCATATTGATGAAGTTCTATTGAAGCTTGAAAAATTAGTTGAAATAAACGCTCATGAGAACTTTGAAGTGGAATTTGCATATTCTTTTGATGATAGGCAATTCCTTCATTATAGACTTCCTTGAATAATCCTAATTCGAGACAAACTTCCAAATAACGGACAAAAACAGTCTGGTAGACTGTCGTTGTCATGGTTTGCGTATCAAGATAGTTTTTTATCTCAATACGACCCTCTTCAGTTGCTGGAACATTAAGAATATTCTCGAGTCTGATTTGTCATCACCCTTTGATTTGTTCAAAAAAACCTTTAGCAAGATTCAAATATTTTTGAGCAATCTTACCGAAATCTAAATTCAATTTGCTACTTAAATCAATTTCGTGCTTATAACTTGCAACGATATGCCATTGAAGAACTTGAAACATCCGATAGAATCGGAGATGTCTTAATTCACCTTGGTTTGGTTCTCTCTCAAGATAGAAACCAAGCAGTTTTTCAGCATCTTTAAAATCAATATTACCAAAACTTGCTATATCATAATATGGATCATTAAGCCCTGCGAATTCCCAGTCAAGCAAATAGATTTGATGATCATTTTTAACTAAATTGGAACGTTGTGCATCCCCGTGACATAAAACCTTTGGGAAATTGATGAAGTAACTATCGTATAAACGTAACCATTGCATTTTAAGCGCGTAATACTCTTCACTAGGTAAATGCTTTAAAAGTTTTTCATAACGTCTTAAACGACCTTTTAGGTCGTAATCCTCACCTGGAAGTTTTGCTTTATGGAGTCTTCTAAGTGACTCTGCAACTTCTTCGAAGTCTTCATCTGTAATTTCTGCAGAAAGTGGCACACCTTCAATGTATTCACTAATTTTAACACCATTTTTAGGATTAAAGAATACAACATCAGATGTGATATTTAATGATTTGACATTGTGTAAGTGTTTCTTCTCACTTGCTGGATTAACTAATACTTCACCACCATCACCTAATATACGTACAACATAAGGATGATCCCTTACATAGACTAAATACGTGTAATTACTCATTCCACCTGCAAATCGCTTTTCAATTCTGACATCATCAGGTGAACAACTAAATGCGTCAACTGTGACGTTAATGATTCTATTCTCAATTGGTGTTGACATATAAGAAACTTACCTTTCCCTCTTCATAAATTGCATAACTCTTATCCTTAAAATCACTTAATGCACCAGGATTAATAAACATGGTGCGTCCAATTTTCTTATAAAATGCTTCATGGGTATGACCAAAAATACAAATCGTTGCATCAAACTCTTTTGCCATTTCAATTAATTCAGATAGACCATACTTAACATTCTGAAGATGACCATGGGTTAATAGAATTCGTTGACCTTGATGTTCGATTAAACGTTCAGTTGGAAGATCATGATAATAATCATTATTTCCTTTAACTGCAATGATGTGATTTACCTCTAGAGTCTTTAAATCAAGCCCTAAATCACCTGTACACAAATGCATATCGTAATCTTTTTCGATTGTCAAAACTTTATCTAAAATATCACTTCTGCCATGAATATCGCCAGTAATTAATAATTTCATCTATATTCTCCTTCATGATTTTAAGTGCTTTAGCACGGTGCGAGATTTGATTTTTTATTTGTGGGTCTAATTCTCCAACGGTTTTTTTGAGGGATTCAACGTAAAATATCGGATCATAACCAAAACCTTGTCTACCTCTTGGTTCGGTTGCAATCAATCCTTTAAAATGTGCCATATAACGAAATACCTTGCCATCTGGAAATACGAGTGCAAGTGCACAAACGAAATACGCACTGCGGTCTTCATGCTGTTTCATTGAATCCAGTATTTTCTGATTATTTGCCGCATCACCTAGTCCAGAATATCTGGCAGAATAAATGCCTGGCATATCATCAAGCATCTTTACACAAAGACCAGAGTCATCTGATAATACTGGTTTATTAAAAAGTGCAGCGAGTGTTTTAGCCTTTAATTCAGCATTGGCCATAAAGTCATTTTCAGTTTCTTTAATTTCTGGAACATCATGGAAATCTTTTAAACTTAAAACCTTAATACCCACATCATTAAAAATAGATGAGATCTCATTGATTTTATGTTGATTTGAGCTACCAATAATGAGTTCCATATGCCACCTCTTATCATGATATATCATATCATATTTTATTGTATTAGGTGAGTTTTAGTACAATTATTGGTATAATAAAACTAGTTAATTTTCAAGAGGAGAAATCGATGGACGAACACATTAAGCAGGTTCAAGAAGAGTTCCAAAACGAACATAATTTTAAGAATGACTTTGAGGATTTACAAAAACCTCGTTATATCGCAAGTTTTGTAGTCTATGCGAGCTTCGGATTGCAAATTCTTACCACCATCATTGTTCTTATTTTATTTATTATGTTTAGTTCCAATACAAGCTTTGTATATACTGCAACCCCAGTTGAGAACGCATTAACGAAAGCAAGTGAAGATGTGAATGCGGTTGTTGTTATCAGTGATGATGCATGGGTTGAATACGAGAAAATGTTTAATAAAATGCTCTTCATTGTCTATGATGATGCAAATGGCCATGTGCTATTAGTTAATAGCTATTCCGAAATCTATTTATCAACTGACTTTACACAAGTTGGTAATAGTTATACTTTAAATCCTGATGTCTTTACTGGTATTTTTGATGGTTCTATTACAAAATGGGCTAATCAAGCAACCATCAATGTCTATATTCCAGAAGATGATGTACCAGCGTTTGCGACCAATTACGCTTTGACTCATGAAGCCGCATTGATTACTTCTCAAGATGGTATGACAACACCAATCTTTGAATCAATGGTTAACTTGATTTGTTATCTAGCAATGATTATCCCAATGGTACTTATCTTAAGACCATCCTTAAAATATGATTTCGATCTATTCAAAAAAATCCCTGCTTCTGATACTTTCTCAAAAGTTGGAATAGGAATCCTATATGTCATTGCTGCTGGTTTTGCAGCGAACTTCTTAGCGATTATTATTAACCTTATCTTAAATACTCCAAACCAAATCTCAATGAATCAGTTATCAATTAACAAGATGTTATTCCTAGATCCACTTGCTGCTGCTTTAATGATATTTGCTGCAGTATTCATTGGACCAATTGTAGAGGAACTCGCATTTAGAAAGTCAGTCTTTGGGTTCATTAGAAACGAAAAGACTGCGTTAATTGTGTCTTCTGTTCTCTTTGGAGTTATCCATATTGTTGGTGAATTAATTACCCTAGATTTTATTGGTGCCTTAACCAATGGTATTTCATACATCGCAGCTGGTTTTGTTTTCGGATATATTTACACTAATGCGAAGAAAAACATTTATATTCCAATTCTTGCTCACGTTGGATATAATGCTATTTCCATTATTCTTACTTTTCTAAATGTTTAGAATTTTCAGGGCTTGATTATAGACTCATAAATTCAAAAAACCAGTTTTCAGAAAACTGGTTTTTTATTACTCATATACAATAATGTTGATTTAATGAGTAAGCATTATTAATAAAGTGCATATATTAAAATTCTTTACAATACTTAATGATAATGGAAATTAATCATTATAAAGTCAAGGTACAATGAAACAGTAGAAATTATTTTTTCGGTCTCAATTCGTTCTTATCTAAATCCCATATTTCAAATTCATTAATCTTTTCATCAATCAAGATCTGATTATCGACAAAATGAGGAAGATTATTTGATTTATAGCCTTTCATTCGACTTAACAATGTACCATCTAGATCATCAAAATCTGTTAATGAACTCGATCGATACCGATATCTTTCTTGATATTCTCCTTTGGGTAAAATTAGGTACTGTGGTTTACCCAAAAATTTCGTTTTTTGGTATCCAATTTCAGGATACCGACTAGTCATTGTCCAAGAATAATGATATCCATAACTTAATCCCAAACCTCCGAAGTTTTTCATTGACCAAGCATTAACTTCATCTATTTTTGCTTGAGTAGCAGGTGGATAGTAAAAATGACTTGGAATGATTGAAAACTCTTGAATTGTATCAATACTTAGTATTTCGTTTATACTAAATAGATTGTATATGTATATCATTGTTGGATAATTCTGACTTCTATTATTTGATTGTTCTTCATCAACAAAAAAATATATGTAACAACTCTCACTATTTAAACCGAACTTTTCACAATTTATCTTATAAGAATATATTCCTCGATCAATCAATTTTTTCATTTTTGATTGATATCCAAATTGTCTTAGTTTTTTTTCTGAATTAGGTAAACTAAGTGAAGAAATCATTTTTTTAATTTGACTTAAAACGATCTTATGTGTAATATTAGGTGCAAATGTTTTATCGAGATAGTTTTTAGTTAAATCAACTTTCATGAACTCATCAATTTTCAGAAGAAATAATTCATATTCTTTTTCTGCTCGTTCTTTTAAATCAGTAATCAGTCTTCCTAAAGACCATTGATAATAGGCAAGTGCAATCCAACTTAAATGACCTTGAATGTCATTCGAATCAAGTACTTCTTTATACGCTTCAATTGTCTCATATACTGCAATCTCATTTGATTCCTTTTTATCATATAAACGTTTAAAATAATCCAAACATATCTCTTCAATCATTAAATCTTCGAAATAAAACTTAACTTTCACTTTACTTTCCTCCTAGTTGTTCCCATAGCAGTAATAGTTTACTTTCTAGTTTATATCTTACATAATTAGTTTTATAGATTTAAAAAAACCATTCAGGCGAATGGTCTTAATAGGTTGATACAAACTGAAAATTTATATTTAATTGCGTAATCAAGGGCTGTTTGCTTCAAACGGTCCTTTTTTAATCTAAAACCTTGATCTAATAAAGTTCTTAAGCGTTGATGATCACGATTGAGTACTGCAAGTGTCAAACCGTAATTTTGAAGCAAGCGATGATACTCAGGTGATTTTAATCGTTCATTTAATAGTTCAAAGATAGGTTTTTGATCATTCATTTTAGCTAAGATAATTGGGGTTTCAAAGCGACGATTGACAAGTTCTATGAAGGCATCTGCTTTAAGTAATGCATTAACAGTATCAACAGTACCTGATTTAACTGCACTAAATAATGGTGTCTCAAAATAATCATTTAGTGCATTTGGATCTAAATCATGGTCTAAAAACATTTCAATTAAGCCAACATTGGTGGTGCGACTTGCATAATGAAGGAAGGTATTTTGATGCGCATCGACATAGAACCAAGATAACTTACTTTCATCCATAAGGTAAGAAATCAGATGTTGATGTCCTGCTAGAATTGCATAATGAATCGGTAATCGATCTTCAGTTGTCTTTACATTAAGATTAGCTTCTGCTTCAACAAGTAATCTAACAAATTCTAAGTCCCCTTTATGACATGCAAGATGTAAGATGGTTTCATTGCGGTTATTCATTAAGTCAATTTTGGAAAATTTGGCAATCAATTTTTTAGCAATCAACAACTTTCCTTTACGAGCTGCATCAAAAATCGCCGACTCTCCTTGTTGATCGGTCATATTGACATCAATATCTTGACTGAGTAGATAATCGAGTACATCCATTGCACTTCCAAGCACAGCATAATGCAATAAACTCTTCCCCTTTGGATCTCTAATACCTAAAAAGTCTAAATGAGATTGAAGATATGCAACATCATTATCGTAGGCTTTTGTAAATAAGTCCATGACGTCCCCACCTTTAATACTATTTTACTATAAGTAGCCCTTAAAAGTAAAAAAAAGTCTCAATGACTTGAGACTTTGATTAGGCGTTGTATTTATTTAACAGCGTCTTTTAATAATTTACCTGCTCTGAAAGCTGGAGTCTTTTGAGCTGGGACAACAATTGTTGCTCCAGTTCTAGGGTTTTTACCTTTACGTGCTACACGGTGACGGACTTCAAAAGTACCAAATCCTGTAACGACAACTTTTTCCCCTCTCTTACCAAGTGTTTCAGTAACCACATCAGTAAAAGCATTGACAACTGCTTCTGCAAGAACTTGAGTAGTGCCAGCCTTATCAGCAACTAAGGCAACTAATTCTGTTTTGTTCATTATTTACTTCCTCCTGTTAAGATGTCTTAATTATACCATGATGAAGCCAATATCACAATAAAATGCATTATTTATTAATCGATGGTTTCTGCTTTTAATTCTCTCGTTAAAAGTGATTTTATGGCATCAGATACGCTGACGTTATTAAATATAACGTCATATGCGATACAAATGATTGGGAGTTCTACCCCTCTAGTTTCGGATAAATCCTTCGCTGCTTGGATTGCTCTAACGCCTTCAACTACCATCTTGGATTCAGCTAAAACTTGTTCAACTGGTATACCTTGACCGATTCTTTTACCTGCGGTAAAGTTTCTTGAATTCTCTGATGAGGCAGTAACAATTAAGTCACCAATTCCGGTTAATCCAAAGGCAGTTTCTTTTTTACCACCCATTGCAGCAACGACACGCACGATTTCAAGAATTCCTCTTGTAATTAATGCGGCTCTCGCATTTTCACCAAGACCATACCCGGTCATAATTCCTGAAACGATCGCTATCGCATTCTTAATTGAACCACCAACTTCACAACCAATTAAGTCATCACTGGTGTAAATTCTTAAGTATTCATTGTTAGAAAATAGTTTTTGAACTTTTCTTGCAAATGATTGATCATTAGATGCTGCTGTTAGAACCGTTAGTTTTCTAACGATGACTTCTTCAGCATGTGATGGGCCGGTTAGAACGGTATAACCACCGTAATACTCTGGACTCATTTCATCGATAACAATTTCAGAAACACGTTTCAATGTATTGGGTTCGATTCCTTTTGAGACATTAATAAAGTAAAGTTTTTCTTTAGCAATTGCATTAATATCATGAAGTGATTGACGCATGAACTTCGTCGGAACTGCTAAAACAATATAATTAGAAAAATCAAGTGCTTCTTTTAAACTAGTTGTTGCATGTAGATTTTCAATTTTCAAATTAAAGAATGGATGAATGCCATGATTGATCATGTCAACCGCTTGCGGATTAACATCACAAATCAATGTCTCATGACCATTATCTTGTAAAACTTGTGCTAGGGTCGTTCCCCAAGAACCACCACCAATTATACTAACTTTCATAGTCGTCCTTCTTTCTGAATTGCAATTTTAACGGTGTTCCCGTTAGATCAAAGGTATTTCTAAACTGATTTTGTAAGTATCTTTCATATGAAAAATGGATGTAATTTGGATCATTGACGAAAATCTGTATGGTTGGCGGTTTAATTCCAGTTTGAGTCGCATAGTTAAACTTTGCTTTACCTTGCATGAAGATTGCAGGTGGGTTCATTGCAACCGCATCTTGAAGCGTATTATTGATTAAGCTTGTTGGTAATTCTTTGGTGAAGTTTTCGTAGGCTAGTTTGATGGCTGGGAATAAGGTATGAATTCTTCCTTTTTCTTTTGCTGATATAAAGACAATCGGTGCATAAGTTAAAAACTTAAACTCTTCTCTAATCTTTTCTTCAAACTTCTTCATGGTTTTATCATTTTTTTCAACGATATCCCATTTATTAACAACAATCACACACGCTCTATTATAATCCATGATATAACCAGCAACATGTGCATCTTGTTCCTGAATGCCTTCAAAACCATCAATGACAAGTAATGCGATATCCGCTCTTTCAAGGGCTGTTAAAGCTCTTAAGACAGAATACTTATCGAGATTCTCATAGACTTTACCACGCTTTTTTATCCCAGCTGTATCAATCACGGTAAACTTTTGTTTATCACGAACAAAGGAAGTATCAATCGCATCTGTAGTCGTTCCAGAAATTTCTGAAACAATAACTCGGTCTTGTCCTAAAATAGCATTAACTAAAGATGATTTACCAACATTAGGACGACCAACCACTGCAAATGAAATCATCGATGGATCAACTGGTTTATCTTCATCAACCATATAACTTAAAATACGATCAAGTAAATCACCAATTCCGATACCATGATGAGTTGATACTGCAATTGGTTCTGCAAAACCTAATGAATAGAACTCATATGAATTATTAATATGAACAACATCATCAATCTTGTTGACGGCAACAATAACTGGTTTATCCGTTTTATAAAGCTGTTTTGCAATGTAATAGTCGGAATCCGTTAATCCAACCATCCCATCAACAACAAACACGATGACATTTGCTT
>JAEYXZ010000035.1 GCA_023431045.1 Bacillota bacterium
GCTATTTCCATACGATCATAGATTTTTAAACTTATTTCTTTACCAAAGTGGAGTTTATCATTAGGATTATCTCTCTTCACCGAGACAGTTTTGCCATTAATAAAGCCATTTAACTTCAACGGTGTTCTCAAGGATTCAATTTGCTCAAGTATTTGTTGCATTTCAGAGTCAGTAAGTGGTTGATTATTAAGCCGATCAATTTCTCTATTATTAATAAAGAGTATATTTGCCCAGTTCTTAAGTAAGTCTTCTTCAGTTGGGTTTTTGATAATTTCTTTTTCCCATCCGAATTGTGATAGAACAGAAATAAGTTCTTTTTCGAATGTTAATTCATTGTCAAATGCCATATTTGTCCATCCTTTCTACACAAACATCTTCTGAAGAAGTGCTTTTTTGATATTAATGAGTTTTTCATACTTACGCTGATGAAGGGTGATGAGATAATTCACATTAAATATTAATGCTGATATCTTCTTTTGTTCAGCTAGACTAGGCAAAGGAACATTAACCTGATTAAACTCTTTCAAATTGTAATTTGTTCTTCCATCTCCAGTAGACATGTTAATAGCAAAATTCTTGTGAATATCACTGTTGAAATAGCAAGAAAGATATTCAGGATGAACTATTTCTTTTTTAGGACGAGTATTTATCGTTGCAAAACCTATTGAGTTTTCCTCTTTAGCGCTTATTACAGCTGATGTGCCAACATCACCAGTATGTACAGTTACTACATCTCCAATCTGCAACATCCTTGATGAATTATCTAGTGCAAATTTTGATTCTAAAAATATTGGATTATCAGAAAACTCAAATCTGTTTTCTTTTATGTCTGAGTTTCTAATTAACAATGTTCCACTATTTGTGTAATTACTTGTCATTGTTGTAACTAAACCAATGAATACCTTACCCAAATCTCTAATGTTACGCTGTTCCCAAGCGTCAGCAAATCCTTTGAAACGTAATTTAGGAACTACTTCACCATTTTTTGGAAACATTTTGTCTAGTAACGCTTTCTTAACATTGACTAATTTGTCATACTTACGCTGATGAAGGGTGATAAGTGAATCAATACTATGAAAGAGTGTGCTAATTTCCTTTTGTTCAGCTAGTTTTGGAGCTCTAACTGTAGTTGGCTGAACAACAGAAATATAGTGTCTTGCATGTCCTAGATTTTCTATCTTTACAGAGTTCAAAAGTTCATGTGAAAACTTAAGATCAAATCCCTCTTTATTTGTCAGAATTTTCATAGCCGAAGACTTGACCATAAAGGGGAAATCTACATATTTTGAGTCTAAAGTAAAATCGTCAAAAATAATGCAAGGTTTATCATATGTTCTTCTCTCATTGGTGTAACCTAAAATGAAGCCTTTGTTGGCTGTAAGTACAGGAACGGAGTATGTGTTTGAGTATTCTTCATTCGAGACTATATACATATCTGGTCTTTCATAATTGAATATTTCTTTAAACTCATGCTGTTCCCAAGTGTCAGTGAATCCCTTGAATCTTAGTGCTGGTTTTAATACTTTATCATTCATTTTAATCACCATTTAGTAGTGACTTCAGTTCACTAAGTCCTTTCATATCAAAATCATCACCTTCAATTTCATCAATCAGTGATATCAGAGTTGATTGATTCTCTTCAATTTCATCTGTAATCTCTGAAAATGTAATATTATACTTAGTTTTAAGTGATTTTATCTTATTAGTAATTTCATTGATGATTTCTTCAGGGAGTTTTAGGATAGAATCAACAAGCGGTTCAATCCACTTAGTCTTGAGTAAATCAATTGCTTGTTCATCAGTTAAGTTTTCAATTGTTTCTTTCGTATTATTGTGAAGTTCAGTCATCTCATTCTTGATTTGTTTCTTTAGTTCTTTCTCTTCAACGATTAAGTTTGTATATTTGATTAGTCTATACTTCAAAGTGTCTTCATCAGAAATGTCATCATCCAATTCCTTGATCAAATCTTTAACTTTCTTCGAATCGATTGAGTCTCCATCATCGACGCAAGTCAATTCTTTTTGCTCTTCATTCAACGAATCAATTATTTCTTGATATTCAGACATAACTTCATTCAAACGATTTTCTTTTGAATTAATGCTCAAAAGTTCCTGTTTAAGAAGATATTTTTGTGCGGTTTCAAAGGGAATGACTCTTCCGACCCATCCTTCTTGCACTTCCTCTTCCTTATTATCTTTTTTCTTGATAACCCAGTTTGGATCAACTTTTTTAACAGCTCCAAAACCTTCCGTTTGAATGATTTCAAGATCAATCGAAGTCTTAACCCATTCATTCTCTAAAGCTTGGTAAGCTACGTATTTGTCGAGTAAACTGAAGGGTTCCAAACGCGCAATTATTTCATGGCTAATTTCTTGCTGTTCCTTGGGTATGCTTAAATCCATCATATGATTAATAAGATGTTCTCTCATGTATTGATCAAAATTCTGAAAACTATTCTTAAAGTTATTTAAATAGTCTTTAATCTCTGAATTTTGACTAATAATGGTTTTTATATCATCGTGTTTCAGACCAACATACGATTCATTGATATCTTCGAATAGATCTTTCTTTAAACTTGGAAATGCTTCCCAGTATTTATCGAGACTTTTTACTTCTGACTTTGGGATACCACCGAACATCAAGGAATATATATCCCATGTTTCACTTTCATTTGAGGAATCTACATATCTAGGAATATTTAAGTTGTAGTCATTTCTACGAATCTCCTCTATGCTTACAACCCTAGAGAACTTATTAATTGACTCTCTGTGGATAACTGTATCTGTTATTTTCTTAATATCTGAAGCTCTTAATTGATTTTTATTTCCAACTTTAATGAATCCTTTTGAGGCATCTATTATCAAAATATCGTTGTTCTTTTTGCTGGATTTTTTTAGTACCATGATGATGGTAGGAATCCCTGTGCCAAAGAAAATATTAGCAGGTAATCCAATAATGGTATCAATATGGTTTTTTTCAATTAAGTTTTTTCTGATTTCCCCCTCTTCTCCACCTCTAAACAAAACCCCATGTGGTAAAACAATAGTCATAATTCCATCAGGTTTGACGTGGAAAAGATCATGAAGAAGAAATGCATAATCTGCTTTAGATTTAGGAGCTAGGCCAAACTCTGCGTATCTCGCATCTGATTCTTTGTGGTCTCTATCCCATTTTTGTGAATAAGGCGGATTGGACACTACTGCATCAACATAGAGTGGATCATAAGTTCCTAGTGGATCCGATTCATCGAAATATGGCCAGTCATTTTCTAGAGTGTCAGCATTTCTTGCGACTATGTTATCAGGTAGTATTCCGCGCATAACTAAATTCATTCTCGTTAAGTTATAGGTGTTTTCTTTAAGTTCTTGGGCATAATATTTAATGTTATTTTTATTCGACATATGTTTTGATATTGAATGTCCAATGTTTATAAGAAGCGATCCTGAACCACTTGTTGGGTCATAAATTTTAATTTCTTCTTTTTCTTTTAGATGATCAGCAACAATTTCTGACATCAAAAGAGATACTTCATGTGGTGTGTAGAATTCCCCAGCTTTTTTACCAGCATTTACAGCAAAGTTGCTAATTAAATACTCATAAATAAACCCTAAAATGTCATAATCTTGTTTCCCATTCATAGGTATTATCTTTAAGAGTTGAATTAAGTCTCTAATTGCTTTTGTCTGCTCTGCAGCAGATCCACCTAGCTTATTAAGTCCTGTTTCTAACGTGTTAAAGATTCTATCAAAAACTTTTTTATGTGTTTTATTGATGAGTCTTCCAAAGGCACTCAAAGCATCTCTAACATCACTGACATCGAAATCTTGGCCTTTATCAATCCATGTAGAAAAGAGGTCTTTATAGGCGATGAAGTACCCAACATTGTTTTGAATGAAGCGTACTGACTCAGGATCTTCCTCACTCAATTCTTTGATATCATCGTCGCTATATCCTTTTTCCTTGAGAAACTTAAGTTCTTTATCCGATAGAAACTTATAAAACATGAAACCAAGAATATAGTCTTTGTATTCACCTGCTTCAATTTTTGAACGCATCTTGTTTGCTGATTCCCAAATTTTCGAAGCCAATTGTTGTTTATTCATCTGCTTTTTCCCCTATCCCATTTTCTTTAAATAGTTTTGCAAGTTTTCTCTTCTCTTTCATCGTTGGTTCATACTTACTATTCTCCCAACGATTCACTGTTACAATCGAAACACTTAAAAGGTCTGCTAACTCTTGTTGAGTAATCAGCAAAACCTCTCTTAACTGCTTTATTCTTTGGGCGTATGTCATGTTCTATACTCCTTTTAACACATTATTAACACTATTGTATCACGTTTTCGTAAAATAATGAATAGAAGTTAAATAACTAAGATTATCTTTAAATTATTTATCAAATCAGTATAAAAATCCGCCAAATTCCGTCAAGAGGCATTTCAACTCCTCGCTAAAAGAGCTATATAGTAATCGTGTAAATAGTTAGGTAATCGTTAAAAGTTGTAATGAGAAAATAAAATAGTCCTACAAAAATCCATAATAGGAATTCTATAGGGCAATACTATTTTGGCAGATAGGGAAAATCTCCCTTTCTGTATAAAAAAAGGTCTGATACTTGTGGCGAATGGTAATTCGCTTATGTATCAAACCTGTGAGTCTTATATGGTGTAAAAGTTTGGACTTTAACTATATATAAATTTGGTATATAAACTTTGTTCTAATGCGCTAATAGAAATTAAAATGTGCTGTTGACACTAAGTATATCAAATAATATGTGTTTGACTAAGGTTTATAATAGGTTAATAGAGGAGATTAGATTAAGATGTCATATACGAACTTTAGTGGAATTAAACAAGCAATTATGAATGATTCTAACAATCAATCATATACTAACCAAGGATGGGAACCACTATTCTCTGGAAATTCAAAGTCAAAAATTATGATTGTTGGTCAAGCACCAGGAATAAAGGCACAAACCACCTCCTTGACTTGGAACGACCTAAGTGGTGACAGGCTACGTTCTTGGCTTGGTGTGACTAGAGAGATATTTTATAATCCTGATTTGTTTGCTATGATCCCGATGGATTTTTACTATCCAGGAAAAGGTAAGTCAGGAGATTTACCACCTCGAAAAGGATTTTCTGAAAAGTGGCATCCAGAACTCTTAAAACTAATGCCAAATCTAAAACTAATCATCCTGGTTGGTTCTTATGCAACAAACTACTATCTAAAAGATATACAAAAAAAGACCTTAACCGAAACGGTAAGGTCTTACGAATCATATTTGCCTAAGTTTATACCACTTGTACATCCATCTCCAAGAAATATCTCTTGGCATGTTCATAACCCATGGTTTATAACAGATGTTATTCCAAAACTTCAAAAACTAGTGAAATCAATACTTAATGAATGACGTAACTTAACTACCAGCACTTTCATATCGCTTTAATCCCTGACTCCAAATAAATAATGATATAACAAACATTCCAAGACTTGCTATTGCAACATAAAAGACTTGTAACCAGAGATTACCATTAAATAATAATGCCTCAATTGGGAAGAATATCACTACTGAGAACGGTAAGATAAAAGTTAAGATGAATCTGATAACCTGATTGAAAATATTAATTGGGTATTTTGCGAAGTTAGAAAAATCATAGATCATCGTCATGACTTCAATACTTCTCTTAGTCCAAAATGATAAAGATCCAAAGATGAGTTTAATCGAGAAAAAGAACATCATCGAAAATAATACACAAACAATCAATGCCATGATTGATGAGAAGGTCCAAGTGACAGCAACCATTGGTGTAAAGATAAATAGGAATACAATACCAAGGATTAATTCACCAAAACCTTCTAGTTGAATCATCTCAACAATCAGTTGAAATAATGGACTAATTGGTTTGATTAAATACTTATCAAGAATTCCTCTTGTAATCCCACCATTGGAAAGTTGCCATATTTGATCAGATAAAATATGATCAAGTGATTTAGGGATTAAATAGAAACCATATAAAAATCCCATCATTTCAACAGTCCACCCATTTAGAGATGGTATAGCTGAAATGGTTAAATACAATGTGAAGAATGTTAATGCATTTTCTAGTAAGAATCCTAAAATGCCAATGAAGGCATCGAGTCGATATGCAAGTCTTGCTTTGATGCTACGAAGCATGTAAATCGGGTATAGTTTCAAGTATTTTTTCATCTTAGCCACCCACACTCACAACATGTTTCTTAAGCTTATTAAAACTTAAGTTACATAAAATACTTAAAATAACGACCCACATCACTTGAATTCCTATCGTATATAATATTTCAATACCTTCGATTCGACCCATCAATAACATGATGGGTTTTTCAACCATACTTTGGAATGGTAGAAAACGTAGGATATCATTCATCCATGATGGGAAGAATGAAGACGGTAATAAACTACCTGAGAAAAAGGCTAGTGTGATGTTTTTAATAATCATTAATCCAAATAAAGCATTCGTGAATATTGCTAGTTCACCAAGTAAGAAATTTAGAGAGTCAGCAATGAGAAATGAAAGTAATGCACTCACTAAGAATAGTAATAAATTAAGTATGCTTGGAAATGCAACCCCTAATGCAAAGTATAATATCAAATTTGCAACAACAAAAAGTGGTATAAATAATAAAATCATGGTTGATAAGAAGTTACCAAAACTACTCGCTAACACACGGTAACGATAACTCATTGGTCTAATGAGACTTAACGCAATCCCACCTTCATAGATATCTTCTCCAACAATCCAAAATGACATCGTTGAAAAGACAAGGGATGAACTCACGCGAGCTAAAATCAAATAAGTAATCATATCATTAAAATTCATTCCATTAATTAAATCTGTTGGAGAATTCTGATAGATTGCAAACCATAGAAAGTATAGGATTAAAAGGGATACTAGATCACCTAGTAACCATCCAAATGCACTAAACTTATAAGCAAATCCACTTAAAATACCGCCTTTAGAGAAAGCCCAGTATTTTCTAAATTGTCTTGGTATCATAAATCTTTTTCACAATACTTTCTAGTGAATTTTCTTCAATCTTAATATCATCAATGGTAAAGAGTTCAAAGATTGATTTTAAGACTTGATTTACACCAATTTTATCATTATTAAATGTGACATGAATATAACCATCAACCTCTTCAATTTCACATGTTGATAGTTTTGTCTTTAGTTTTGGAAGAGATGCTAATTCTTTACTAATGAAGCTTACATGTCTCATATCTCCAAAACGAGATTTAATTGTTTTAATGGATCCATCATAAAGGATGGATCCTTCATCAAGAATGATAACTCTCTTACATAAATCTGTAATATCATCCATATTATGGGTCGTTAGTATGATTGTTGTATTATAAGTTTGATGAATTTGTTTGATTGCTTTAATCATTCTATCTTTAACTAAGACATCCAAACCAATTGTTGGTTCATCTAAGAAAAGGATCTTTGGATTGTGGATGAGACTTGCTGCAAGGTCTGCTCTCATTCTTTGTCCTAAAGATAGGGTTCTGACCGGTTGATTGATAAAAGAGTCTAGTTCAAGGACATCTCTTAAAAATTCATATCTTGATTTATAGTCTTCATCTGAGACATCATAAATCTCTTTCAAGATCACTAGAGACTCAATTAGGGGTAAGTCCCACCACAATTGAGTTCGTTGTCCAAAGACAACCCCAATTTGGTTTAAAACATGTTTTCTTTCTTTCGGATGATAGGGACGATATCCATTAACAGTAATCTCTCCTGCAGTCGGTGTTAAAATACCACACATCATTTTGATGGTGGTTGATTTACCTGCACCGTTTGCTCCAATATATCCGACGATTTCCCCTTCATCGACACTAAAAGAAATATCCTTAACAGCTTCCACTGTTGTATATTTCATGCTAAATAAGGTTTTAAACATCCCAATGATACCAGGTTTTCTCACTGGTTTTTTGAAATGTTTTTGCACCCCTTTGACTTCTATAATTGCCATCAGCTGATTCCTCGATTCATTACTACTATTATATCAATTCTCAGTCATAACGGTACATATAAAATCGTTATCACATTTAAAAAACCTCACCGTTGTGAGGTTTAATAAAATAGTATTTTTATAAGATTTTTGTTAGGTCTTTGATGTCATTTATTTGATAGGTTGTTCCTTCAAATTCTTGAGGTTTTCCATATCCATATAGACATGCAACCGTATCGATATTATTATAGATCCCTGATTCCATATCATGAATTCGATCCCCTACCATTAAAATGGGTTGTGGTAATCGGTTTTTAATTGATGTTAGGATTTCTTTTTTAGGAACATAATTGTACATTTCTGAAACGATAAACTCATCAAAGTATAAATCAAGATTGAAAGCTTTTTTATTCATTTCCATGTAGTAGTTCTTTGAATTGGACAAATAGATTAAGTAATAGCCTTTATCTTTAAGATATTTAAGCATATCAAGTGCTCCATCAAATAAACTACCTTCTCCATTTCTAATGGAGTTTGTCATATCTTCACCAATCATTTTAGACGCGACTTGAATAACTTCCTCTGGAATGCTTGGTTTGAAGGATTCCCACATCTCTTTAGGGTTTTGTCCTAAAAAGAGTTTAACTTCATCCTTACTCCAATCTCTTTTTGGTTGATAACCTGTTTCCACTAAATAACTATATGCTTTTAGAAATGCTTTATAGTAAATCTTGATGCTATCGTGAATCGTGCCATCATAATCTAAACATATGGTTTTATAATGCATAAATTATTCCTTAAATTTGAGTAAATGACCCATTTTATCCTTTTTAGTCTTCATGTATAATTCATTTCGTTCATTGTGGTTAAGTTGAATAGGAACTCGGTCAACAATTTCAATTCCATAACCCTTTAAACCAGATAGTTTTAATGGGTTATTCGTCATGAGTTTCACTTTAGTGACACCAAGATCAGCTAAAATTTGAGCTCCAATACCATAATCTCTTAAATCTTCAGCAAATCCAAGTGCGAGATTAGCTTCAACAGTATCCATTCCAAGATCTTGAAGATGGTAAGCTTTAATCTTGTTGATTAAACCAATGCCACGACCTTCTTGACGCATGTAAACTAAAACACCTTTTCCAGCTTTCTCAATCTTATCAAGTGCAGCTTGGAGTTGTTCACCACAATCACACTTCATCGAACCAAATGCGTCTCCGGTTAAACATTCAGAGTGCACACGAACTAACACTTCATCACCTGGTTTAATATCACCTTTAACAAGTGCGACATGATGTTCACCACTAATCGCGTTTTCAAAGCCAATCATTCTAAATTCACCATGACTGGTTGGAAGGTTTGCTTCTGCTGCTCTTTTAATAAAGTTTTCACTGCGTTTACGGAATTCAATTAAGCTTGATACAGCTGTAAACTTAAGTCCTAAACTCTTTGCAAGATCTCTTAATTCATATAAAAGATAAGGTTCACCAGATTCTTTTAAGATCACTGATGTCACACCTGCAGGATATAGTCCCGCAAGTTTAGCTAGATCAACCGATGCCTCAGGTCTTCCTGCACGCTTTAAAACCCCACCATGGCGATACTGAATTGGGAAAATGACACCAGGTTGTTTAAAACTATCCGGTGTTGTTTTAGGGTTTAAAATCGCTTGGATAGTTCTTAATGTCTTATCGGTTTTATTATCTTCACAAGATAACTCAACAGACATTACTTTAGCAGTTTGATAAGCTGTAATGGTTTGTTCATATAAGGCATGAATACCAAGCATTTGGAATCTTTCTTTATCAGTTGTGATATTAATGATTCCTTTCGCATACTTTTCCATCATTGTTAAGGTATCTTTTGTGACTTTTTCTGCAGCGACTAAAAAGTCACCAGTATTATCTTCATCATAGTCATCGACTAAGATGATTGGTTTACCAATTTTTATATCTTCTAGTACTTCTTCAATTGTATTAAATAAATTATCCATGTTATTCATCCTTATTTATATTTCCCTCTATCATTAGATTGTCCCCGAAATAATGATATTTGATATTCTTTAAAACGTAAGCATCCTTCATTAAAGAGACACCTTCACCGGCAATTGGTGTTAAAGCATCTTTACCACCAATAATCTTTGGTGCAATGTATGCATATACTTTATCGACAATGCCAGATTCAAATGCTTTACCGTGCGTATAAGCTCCACCTTCAATAAAGACTGAATCAACTTTCTCTTCACCTAATTGAATCATCAATTTGTTTAAGTCAATTGGATTCATTTGAATGATTCGAACACCTAAATCAACTAACTTTTGATCGTAAGTCTCACTCACAACCCATGTTGGTTGTTCCAAAGCAGTTCTTACAACAAATGAATCATGTGGAATTTGAAGTTTAGGGTCAATAATGATTCGAATTGGATTCTTAGTTGGTCTTTCTAATCTCACATTAAGTTTTGCATCATCATTAATGATGGTGTTAACCCCAGCCATAATTGCCATATACTTATTTCTTAGTTCGTGAACGTGTTCACGAGCCTCGGTATTCGTGATCCATTTGGAGTCATGTGTTTTTGTTGCAAGTTTACCATCAAGTGTCATCGCGTATTTGATTGCGACAAATGGTCTTTTCGTTTGAATGTATTTCAAGAAGATTTCATTTTGTTTTTCGACTTCATCACTTAATAATCCATACTCAACTTCAATCCCTGCATCAAGTAATAACTGAATACCTTTCATATTGACGAGTGGATTTGGATCAGTTTTAGCAATTATAACTTTCTTAATCTTCTTTTCAATAATCTTTAGTGCACATGGTGGTGTTTTACCATAATGTGCACAAGGTTCAAGGGTGACAAACATGGTTGCACCTTCAACGTCTTCAGTTGCGTTATTAAACGCATTTACCTCCGCATGAGGTCCACCAAACTTTTCATGGTATCCTCTACCAATCACGCGTCCATCTTTTACAATGATTGCTCCAACGAGTGGATTAGGGTTTACAAACCCTTCACCATCACTGGCTAAACTTATCGCTTCTTTCATGTACATGATTTTATCTTGTTCAGTCATTTTCTTCTCCTTTTAGTCCTTCAGTGTAAACATCCTTTAAGACAAAGGATAATGTATCGAGTTGTTCCTTATTAATGTTAATACAAGCTAGGAGTTGAGCTGGAACGCTTTGACATTCTTTTGCTAAATCTTTACCTTTTGTTGTTAAATCAACATAAACTTTTCTTTGATCGATTTCATCTCTGATTCTTTTAACACGGCCATCAATTTCTAACTTTTTTAAAACTGGTGTTAAGGTTCCAGAATCAAGGACTAAATGTTTTCCTAATTCAGAAACCAGTTGATGATCCTTTTCCCAAAGTGCGACCATTGTAATATATTGTGTGTAGGTTAAATTGAGAGGATCTAAGATTTTCTTATAAGCTTTAATAACATGTCTAGAACTCGCGTATAACAAAAAACATAACTGTTCATCTAGTTTCCAATTCAATATAATCACTCCCTTATGGATCGGTACAATCATTATATATTGTATACAATTTAATTTTATCAAATGTATATCGATTTGTAAATACATATAATAAAAACACCTGTATGATTATCATACAAGTATCTTTATATAATCTATTGAATATTTTGATTGAATCTGACTTAATTAAAACTTTCGAAATTGCTTTTCAGCACTTTGATAGAGGACCCATGCTGCAAGTGATGCAACTAACAGATCAAGAACTCCAATTAAGACTAAAACAATCTGAGTTGTGAAATAAGGCATTAAGACATACCCAAGTGCCATATTAGATATAACCAGTGCCATACCACCAAATGTTGCAAGGAGTGAGCTCACACTTTGCTTAATGACCATTGCTTCATTTTCATAGTCAAACTTTGGAAAGAATAAATTAAAGATTGCATTTAGATGTGATGATAAGATATTTAGACTGATAATGAGAAATGCTAATGCCAAGATATCAAAACCACTAAATTCTAATGTGTATCCAAGAAGTAAAATACTGACTAAAATTACAGGTGTAACCAGTAATATATTAAACAGTACTTTGGATAACATGATTTGTTTTGGTTCAATCGGTAAACTCTTTAAAACCCATAAGTTTTTACCCTCAAGTGATAATGATACTGCGGGACTGTAAGTTAACGCAACCATAAATGCCATAGCTGCAGCTAGAACTAAGACTAAATCAAATTGAAAGACACTTAAGAACTCAAGCACTACTTCTTTAAAGAAAATACTAGCAAGTGATCCAATTAGTAAGATCACGAGTCCAAATCCAACATTAATCATATAAAGTGGAATACTGAAGAACTTATTCACTTCTTTTTTCACTAAGGTTTTTAGAATTGGTTGTTCTTGGATATTAACATTTTTATTCTTGTGGATGATTCTTTTTACCGTAGTCTTATTAATCTTTAGTGATAATTTTTCAAAGACAATAACACCTACAATAAAAATAAACACATTGCTAACAACTAAGAATGCTAAATCGAGGATACTTTGATTAACGATTGCATTGAAGAACCATTCAAGTGGAATATAGTATTGTTGGATGAGAGAAATTAAACTTATCTGGCTTGCTAGTGGGTTATTTGGGTTTGATCCAAATCCAAATTGAACAAACATGACAGCGAGTAATAATGCAAGTGTTAGAATCGTTTGTAAGAAAACACCTGTTCTAGTTTTTGTTGATATATAACCAATTAATAGTGAAATAAGACTCATCAAAAGAATCGGAATTAGTGGTAAAACAATTAATCCAATAATCATATAAATGAGTACTAAAATATTAAATCTAGCAAAAGTAAAATAAACAATACAGATTGGTAAAATAAACAATAATGAACCTGCGTAAATCCATAACATCATAACGGATAACTTTGCTAGAAAGACCGTTTGGCTCTTTATGGGTAATGGACCAACAATTGAAAAATCTTTATAATAAAAGAGTGTTCCACTGGCTCTAAAGAGGGTCATGAATAGTGGCATAATCAGTGCATAAACGCCTAGGAAAGCAATTAATGCTGCAATTTGATTGTTTTGATTTAAGAATTCACCAAACTTAAAAAACATAAATCCAATGCTTGCACCAACGGATACAAATACATATAACATCAAAACACCAAAGAGGATTTTCTTTGTTTTTGTGTTTCCAAATGTGCCTTTTGAAAAAGTATTCTTGATGTAGATTTTTAACAGACTTGGATACATCATGATGATTTAGCCAACTCCATAAAGATTGATTCGAGTGATTTATTTGAAATAATCTTTTCAGTTAAACCTGATTCAACAATCTTACCATTTTTAATAATTGCCACTTTGTTACATAACTTCTCAACAACTTCTAAAACGTGAGTCGAAAAGAAAATTGAAACCCCTCTTTCACACATTTCTTTAAATTCTTGTTTAAGTAAGTAACTTGCTTGTGGATCAAGTCCAACAAAAGGTTCATCTAATAACATCACTTTAGGTTCATGAATAAGCGCACCAATTAAAACAATCTTTTGTTTCATTCCATGTGAGTATTCTGAAATTGTTTGATTTAATACTTCTTCCATGCCAAACATATTAGTGTACTTACGAATTAATTCTGTTCGCTTCTCTTGTGGCACTTTAAAAGCATCAGCAATAAAATTAAGGTATTCAATCCCTTTCATCGTTTCATAAACATCTGGATTATCTGGGACATAGGCAATAATTCTTTTAACTGCCATCATGTCACGTTTCACTGAGATTCCATCGACGAAGATATCCCCTGCTTCAAAATCAATTAATCCAACAATTGATTTTAATAATGTTGTTTTCCCAGCACCATTATGTCCAACAAAACCATATAAGTCACCTTTTTCAATGGTTAAAGAAAGATCATTAACTGCTTTCTTTACTCCATCATAGCTTTTAGAGAAATTCTTTATCTCAACCATATTCATCTTATCCTCTAGTCTTTAATTTTGTTAATAAGAGTTTGTTATTTCAAAGCCTATTATAACACTAATAGTGACCAAATCAAACGATATATTTGGTCACTATGATGTTTGCTCTATATTGAATAACAAATGAAATATTATTTAATTAGTGCGTTGATTTATTTTGATAGTTCGTTAATGAAAGTGGGATAATCATCATCGTTGAAATAAACATGTTAACAACTGTAACCATTAATAGAAACATAAAGAATCGACTAAAGAATTCAAAGAATTCCATCGGATAAATGAGGTAGAGCGTGATTCCAGCTATAACAAACCCAAGAATAGTTCCAATCAGCAAATGGATAAACCAATAATAGAGATTATATTTAACAAATGAGCCTTTACTGGATGTTGCATGATTTGAACTTGGTTCAGTCTCTAATATATGTTGTAGTTTTCGATTAAAGATAAAGAGGAAATTCGCGTAAAAAATAATATCTACCATTGCATAAATAATTAGATTCGATACAACGGCGTTTTTGTACTCAAAATTAATCTGACTTAAGAAAATTCTATACGTGTTAATTTCAATAAAATATGGATAATCATTATA
>JAEYXZ010000051.1 GCA_023431045.1 Bacillota bacterium
TCACAACAACAGCCTTTAATAAATCTTTATGTTTCAACTGATAAACGCCTGATAGAAGCATATTACCTGAAAACATAATCATCACTGTATGAAAGACAAAACTTCTCAAAGGGAATAAATATTCTTCATAACTAAACCAAGGATAATCGCCACCTAAGATATTAGAAGGGTAGACGATTGCAATCACACCAGCGAGTAAACCAATGACAAATGAAGCTGGTTTTAAATACTCTGCAAACTTTGATTTTCCAAAAGCAACAAACGGAAATAAATACAGTGGCATGTTACATAGATGCATTGGGAATTCTCCCATTGGGATATTTCCATATTCTCTTAGTAGAATAATGAATTTAATGAATTCGATAAGAAGTAAGAATAAGATTGTTCCTCTTAATACCCATATCTTAGCATTTTGACTCATTTTGTTTCTAAGTAGAACAAGTGGAACAAAGTATGCGATAAGAAGTAAAGCCATCATTAATAAACCACTTAAATGTTTTTCACCATAGAGTGGCGCACTTAAAACCATAAAAAAAGAATTAATCATATGTTTATATTTCCCTATAGTAAATCTTCTATGTCTATTATACGATATTTTTCTACTTTTTAAGTAAAATTTCGACACCTGGTTCTATGACTTTTTTATTTGGGGCTTTCCACATCGAAGCTAATAATGGATCAAAGAGTTCACCTGGTGCTAAATGAATCGGTACATTATGTTTTGCACCGATGACTTCCGCACAACTAGCAGATTCTTTAATGTTCATATTATATTTTCCATCACCACATAGTAAAGCATAATCAATATCATATGAAGCTAAATCCATCATTTCAACGATATAAGATGTATCACCCGAATGATAAATTACAAACTCATCCACAAAGATGATATAACCGACACCATGTTCCTTTGGGTGATTCTTATTATATGCTGGAACAGCAGTTACTTTTATCCCTTTAAACTCACTGGCTAGATAACTTCCATCAATCGGATGAAGATCAAAGTTTTGAATCACTTTTCCATCACTTTTTAGCTGAACCAGTTTAATTTGATTATGATCTTGGTGTTGATGTGTCACTAAAATGAGATCTGCAGGAAGATCATATCCGCGTCCAGCATATGGATCAATATAAATAACTAATCCTTCTTTAGAAGTGATACGAAAACTTGAGTGTCCTTGATAGAGTAATCTGGTCAAAATAAACACCTTCCTTTACATATTATTATACAATTTATCTATAAAGTCTGTTCAACAATAACTTTCGACTAAAGACAGAGCGAAATTTATCTTTTGGTTGTTAAAGTTTTTGATTTAGTGTATAATATGAACGTTAACAAAAAGGAGTTGTGGCTAATTATGATTATGGGTAAAAACCGTAAAGGTAAACATATGAAGAAAAATCAACGCAAAGCAGCAAAACTTTCTGGCAAGAAAGTTATCGATAACAAAATTATCAAATAGTTCTGTCCTTTAAAGGATACCATCGACGTGGTATCTTTTTTTTGTTTTCTACGCTATAATAAATTGAATATCTTAAGAAGGTTGGATTTTACTATGCCTTTTATTATTATTGAAACTAAGACACCAATTCAACAACATAAACAAATCATTCTTGATATTCTTTCAGCGAACCTTGAAATCGGTAAGATTGAAGAGACTAAGTATCAACTATATCTTTATATTGATTATTTAGACATTGATTTTAACGATTTATTTGTCAATTTATCTGAAGAACTCTACTCGGATTTAAGAGTTTATGTGAGTGATTTAGAGCCTCGATACGAAAAGGTTGATGTTTTAAGTTGGTTTGAGACCATTCCATTTACAAATACGGTCATTTATGATGATCTAAAGCTACTCTTAAAGAGAGTGGATTACCCGATTGACAATCACTTAAGAAACACATTATTAAAATCAGTTACTAACGATACAGATTTACTTGATACAGTTAAGGTTTATTTAGAAACCAATCAAAATATGAGCGAAGCTGCTAGAAAACTTTACTTACATCGAAATACACTCATACAAAGATTAGAAAAGTTTCATTTACGAACTGGTTTTGATTGTCGTCATTTTGTTGATGCCTATATTATTTATTCACTATTAAAATGAAATGTGCAACTTGCATATAGAAAAACATTTTTATACCATCTATAATTAAAGTAGTTGAAAAGCAGGAGATTACCATGGCTTTATTAGAACTTAAGAAAATTAACAAAATATATCCGAATGGAGTCCAAGCTGTTCACGATTTTGACCTGACTATTAAAGATCGTGAGTTTGTTGTTTTAGTTGGACCTTCAGGATGTGGTAAATCAACCACGCTTAGAATGGTTGCAGGACTTGAAGAAATTACCACGGGTGATTTTTATATTGATGGCGTTAGAGTCAATGAAAAAGCTCCGAAAGAACGCGATGTCGCAATGGTTTTCCAATCCTATGCATTATATCCTCATATGACGGTATACGATAATTTAGGATATGGTTTGAAACTTCGTGGCATGGAAATTGAAGAAATTCAAGAAAAAGTATTAGAAGTCGCAAAGATTCTTGAGTTAACGCCTTATTTATATCGTAAGCCAAAATCATTATCGGGTGGTCAACGTCAAAGAGTTGCACTAGGTAGAGCAATTGTTCGTGATGCAAAAGTCTTTTTACTCGATGAACCATTATCAAACCTAGATGCGAAGTTAAGAGTTCAAATGAGAACTGAACTGATTAAGATTCATGAACGTATTTCAGAACAATTTAATACATCAACCATTTATGTCACACACGATCAAATCGAAGCGATGACAATGGGCGATCGGATTGTTGTTATGCGTGATGGATATATTCAACAAGTTGACTCACCAAAAGAAATCTATAATAATCCAAGAAATATGTTTGTTGCAGGTTTCATGGGAACACCACCAATGAACTTTATTAAAGGAACAATTGGTGCTGATGGTTACTTTGTTGCAGACTCCTTTAAAGTTTTAGTACCTGAAGGTAAATTGAAAGTCTTAAAGGATAAAGGATACATTGGAAATTTAGTTGTCTTTGGAATCAGACCAGAAGATATCTCTGATTTAGAGATTGTTGCAACCGCTTATCCAAATGCAGTGATTGAAATAAAACTGGATTTGGTTGAATTACTTGGTGCAGAAACGAACCTTTACTTCACCATTAATCATAAGCACGTTGTTGCAAGTATCGAAACCAAAGAAATCAAAGAAGGAGACACTATTCGACTCGCGTTTGATATGAATAAATGTCATTTCTTTGATCCAAAAACTGAACTCATCATTAAGTAAAAGAATATATTGACAGTAGTCAAGGAGATTAGAAACATGTCAAAAATTAAAGATGTAATTGTCGAGTACTATCGCATTCCACTACCAGAACTCGTCAGTGACGCAAAACATGGAGTGCATACTCACTTTGAAGTTCCGATTGTGAAAATCCAAACCGAAGAGGGTATCGAAGGTGTTGGATACACATATACAGGAGGTTTCGGAGGACGCTCAATCTCTAAGCTGATCGAAGTGGAACTTAGAAACGTTTTACTTGGAAAAGATGCTGACTGCGTTGAAGACCTATGGGAACAAATGCAAACCGGTATTCACTATGTTGGACATGGTGGACTGGCTTCATTTGCGATTTCCGCAGTTGATATCGCATTATGGGATATCAGATGTAAAAAAGCAGGATTACCATTATGGAAGATTTTAGGTGGACACAACCGTGAAGTCAAAGCCTATGGTGGTGCAATCGACTTAGCATTCCCGCTTGAAAAATTACTTAAACACCATAAGAACTATTTAGATATGGGTTTAACTGCAATTAAGATTAAACTTGGACAAAAGCGTTTATCAGATGATATCGCACGTGTTAAAGCGCTACGCGACATGATTGGTCCAAATGTTGAATTCATGGTTGATGCGAACATGAGTTGGACAGTAGAATACGCAATCCGTGCTGCAAGAGAATTACTAAAATATGATATCGTCTTCTTAGAAGAACCAATCGATCCAAATAACTATGAAGGTCATCGTATCATTGCTGACCGTACGGGAATGGCTATTGCAGCAGGTGAAAACCTACGTACACCTAAAGAATTTGAACATATCATTAAATATGGTAAAATAGACTTCCCACAACCAGATGCATCAAACGTTGGTGGTATCACTGGTTTTATGAAAGTCGCACATATTGCTCAAGTGAATGACTTAAAAGTATCAACTCACGGTATGCAAGAATTACACGTATCACTTCTTGCGGCACTACCAAATGCTGGTTACTTAGAAGTACACTCATTCCCAATTGATCAATATACTAAACGACCACTTGTGATCAATAAAGAAACTCACCGAGCTGTTGCTCCAGATACTGTTGGTATCGGTGTTGAATTTGATTTTGAAAAACTAAAACCACATCGTTCAAATTTCTAGAAGAAGGTAAAGACATCTATGCGTATTTATGAGATTAAAAATGAATATCAAACACTACGCTTGTTAGATTTAGGAGCCGCTATTTTTGAGTGGCTCGCTTTTTCTGATAAGACATCCATCGTCCTTAATAATGAAGACATGGATGTATACAAGAATTCTAGTGCTGGATATTTTGGTGCAACCGTCGGAAGAGTTGCTAACCGCATTAAAAACGGTAGTTTCAAACTGAATGGTGAAACCTATCAATTAGCCCAAAATAACCTAAAGAAAAATCACCTTCATGGTGGAATCAATGGATTTAATTTAAAAACGTTTGATGTTATCGAACATACAGATACTAAAATTATCTTTAAAACTGTTTCACCTGATTTAGAAGAAGGATATCCTGGGACTTTAGTTTTATATGTCACCTATGAAATCCATGAGAATCAGATGCAAATCACCTATGATGCGGTGACAAATAAAGATACGATAGTTAATATTACAAACCACAGTCATTTTAACTTAGGTGCTAAAACAATTTTAGAACATGATTTAGAAATGAATGCAGATCGTTATCTACCAACCGATTCACTTTTAATTCCAACTGGTGAAATTGCGAAAGTGGAAGGAACTGTTCTTGATTTTACGACGAAACGTCAACTTGGACCAAGCATCCTATCGCTCGTTAAAACTCCTTATTTAGGAATAGATCATGCATTCTTATTTGATCAAAAACAAGAACCAAGAATTGAACTCAGTTATAAGAATCGTCGATTAGTGATTCACACATCTTATCCTGGAACTCAAGTTTATACGATGAATCACCCAAGAACTCAATTAAGAAAAGGTGGCACACAGGTTGAATTACATGAAGCTGTTGCGTTTGAATGTCAGTTTGAACCAGATGCAATCAACCATCCAAATTTCTCTAATACAGTTCTAAAACCAAACGAAGTATATCATCACTATATCGCTTATACATTGATTGAAGAATAGACAGCTTAACGGCTGTCTTTTTATATGCAAATTAACTATAAGAAAACATCGTTATTGTCGATATAATAAACTTAGAAGTATTATATCGTGGAGGGTATCCATTGTTTAAGAAAAGTTTATTATTGATGTTTTCATTATTAGCAATCATCACACTCATCGGATGTGTTCCAGAAGAACCAACGCCCGAAGATGTGTTTTTTACTGTTTCGTTTGAAACCTTTGGTGGTACAAATCTCAACAGTTTCGAAGTTAAAAAGGATTCACGCATTACTCAAGAGATAGTTATACCTAATAAAGAGGGGTATGATTTTAATGGTTGGTATAAAGATGAAAACTTAACAGAAATCTGGTATTTTGAGTCAGATAAAGTGACATCTGATATGACACTTTATGCTAAATGGGAACTTATAACTCCGATCACGACTAGGTATTATATTGTTTTTGAATCTGATGGCGGATCAGTTATTGAGACTCTAACCATTGAAGAAGGACAAAAAGCAATCGAACCAGAGAATCCCATTTAAACTAATTTTGAATTTATCGGTTGGTATTTAGATATCAATCTCACACATTTATTCGATTTTAATACGATTATCACTGAAAATATTATACTCTATGCAAAATATGAGCC
>JAEYXZ010000101.1 GCA_023431045.1 Bacillota bacterium
GAGTAATACTTTGATAACCTGAATAGAATTCCTTACTAATTGGACCAGATCCTGCAAATCCTTTAGAGAATGTATCAACTCCCGGATTCATTGATGTTTGATTGTCGAACCAATAACCGCTTAAGAATGCGAATGGTTGGTCAACGTGTGGAATGTCTGGTTGAATAAAGTATGGAACTGTAACAACTAATTTACTTGCTACATCATCAATGATATTGGTTAAATCGGTTGTTGTAACCGGTGAAATATTAATACCAATATGAGTGAAATCTCCCCAGAATTCTTCATCTAAAATGAGGGTTGTTTTAAAGTTATCGGTACGAATATTGGCTGATAAATCACCATCTAAATTCATAAACTTAACAATTCTAAATTGATAACCATCTGCAATTTCCAGTTTAGTTCCAACTGGTAATTCTTCTTTAGAGAAGCGTTGATTGGATGCGATGAAGTTAATATGATTTCCAGCACTTTGATTGATATTATGAGTTGTATGATACCAATAACCAATCACAAAATCAATTTCGAATACGCTTTGATCTGGTTCTGGTTGTGGTTCTTCATCTGCTGGCAATGTTGCACCAGGTGCTGCATAGATAGATAATTTTTGTGCAACATCTTGGAATGTTTCACTGATATTAGTACTTCCACCAGCATGTGCAATATTAATTCCAACATATTCAAAATCGCCCCACCAAGCTTCATCAATAACCACTTCACTTGTAGTCAGATTTGATGAACGGACATTACCAACTAATGATCCTGATAAAGTCTTGAAATAATTCACTCGATATTGATATCCGGCTTCTAATTTAAGGACACTACCAACTGGTAAATTTTCTTTTGAAAGTCTGACATCATGCGTTGTAAAGTAAACTGAGTTACCAGCAGTTGTATATAGATTATGACCGCTATCTGATACCCAATATCCAAGAATAAAGTTTAAATGTTCATTGATTAATGTATGATTCGTTAAATCAAGTTCTTCGGTTTCAGTGAATGTTGACTGTGTCACTTCTAGCGGTTTTGCAACTGCATTATTAACAGCTTCTTTAATTGCATCTAGATCTTTCTCAGTGACACCGGAAGGTTTAAATGTAATATCATCAATACTTAAACTTGTGATTGCTTTAAACCATGTTAACGCTGCTGTGAAACGTCCAACACCTGAATTTAAATGATAACCATCATGAGTGACTGTGTCACCAATATAACTTGTTCTAATATTTTGAATTGCTGTTCCTGCTGGAATGACACCTTTGATGTCATCTTTAATAGCAACAACATCTTCATAAGTCGATAGAATCGCATTATACATCGTCATTTGGTTTGAGCCATAGAATGGGAATTCACCATGTGAACTATTTGATTGATATGCCCAAGTCATATGCCAAATGATTCTTGCATCTGGATTAGTTTTATTTTCATTAATATATTCAATTAATTCAGTTAGATATGGTTCATAGAATTCACTGCGACCACTCTTACCACTTGCTTGTTGGATTGTAATAATATCCCAATCTTCATCAAGTAGACCATTTAATATTGATTTGCTAGCAGTACTTTGCCATGAGCCTGATGTATTCTTACGATAAGTATAAGCTGCAGCTTCGCTTTCAGCGTTAGATGCATGCAGTGATAATTCTGCACCACCAATGTATAAATTACCTAGCACGATATTATCAACACCGTAATCGGCAGCTATATCATATAAATAATGCATACCGTCATCACTAAAACTATTACCAATAGCAAGCACCTTTAGATTAGCTTCAAAATCAATTGGCTCTACCGGTACTTCAGCTTCAGCAACAGTCACTTCAATATAGACACTGATTGGTCCTTGAGACACTTTGACATAGTGCGTTCCAGCAACTAATGCTTTAGCACTAAACAAAGTATTACTGTTGTTTGTATTGAATTCTAAACCTGCTGTATCGGTATTTGTCAATTCAACAAAATTACTTCCGTCTTTTTTAACTAATGTAAAATCTAAATCTCTAACAATTTGAGCAGGTGATACTAAAATTTCTGCTGAAACTGTATCTCCAATGTTAGCACTAAAGACAAAAGGGTCACTTACTGTACCTTGACCTGTAATATCTTTTAATGAAATTCCTGTTACGACGATTGGATCCCCGTCCCCATCAGGTGGTAGATTTGTGGTATCGCACGCTGCGAGTAGTCCCCCCCCAAGTAAAACAATAAGCATTAAAATAAATTTTTTCATGCTTCCTCCTATGTTTTATCCGATTAATCTCGTTTAACTTAATTACTTAAACGGTTGCTTAATCGTTTAGTTAAATAAATTCTAACATAAAATGTAAGCGGTGTCAATGATTGCGTTTTATTTTAACATTAATATCTCTTTATTATTTTTATATGCATCAAAAAAAACCACCAAATTGGATTTGGTGGTTTGATTATTGTTGATTACTATAGTTTTTATACAATATTCATATACTTATAGTTATTTTTTAATACTTCTTCAGCGTGTCTTACGAGTTCCTTGCTAGGTTCTTCAACATCACCTAGTTCATATGGAATACCCAGCTTTTCCCACTTGAGAATACCTTTTTTATGATATGGTAGAATATCAATTCCAACCATATTATCTAAATGATCAATAAATTCTCTTAACTTTATTAAATATTCATCTTGTGAGTTAATGCCTGGTAATAAGACGTGACGAAGAATTGTTGGTTTCTTTAACTCATTTAAATATTCAGCAAACTCTAATATATTTGTATTAGGTGCACCGACCAACCATTTATGTTTTTCATTATCAATATGTTTAATATCGAGTAATACGAGGTCGGTATATTTGAGTAATTCTTCAAATTCAGCTTGACGTTTTATTGAATAAGTTCCGGCAGCAGTATCCAAACATGTATGAATACCTAATTCTTTACATTTCTTAAATAATTCGGTTAAAAACTCCATTTGGAGAGTGGCTTCACCGCCGGATACAGTGATGCCACCCCCTTTATAGAAGGCTCTATACTTTTTAAAGTCTGTGATAACCTCATCGGTTGTCATGAGACGGTTTTCTTGAGTACCCCATGTATCTCTGTTGTGACAGAACTTACATCTAAGTGGACACCCTTGTAAGAATAAGACGTATCGAATCCCTGGCCCATCGAAGGCACCAAAGGTTTCGATTGAATGGACATTGCCTACAATTTTATTATTAGAATCCGTCATGGAACGTACGTTTCATAACTTCTTTCTTTTGTTCGTCAGTTAGATTTGAGAAGTTAACAGCATAACCAGAGACACGAATGGTTAGGTTTGGATAAAGTTCTGGATGTTCATAAGCATCTTTTAATGTTTCTCTATTAAAGACGTTAACGTTTAAATGATATCCTTTTGAATTAAAGTATCCATCCATTAAACGTGTTAAGTTCTTAACTTGTAGATCTTCAACAGCATGAGTAATTGAACCGACAACTTCAACTTTCTTACCTAATGCTGCTGGAATAATGGTGAAGGTATTAGAAATACCATCTTGGCAATATTCATAAGGAATCTTAGCAACAGATAATAATGAGTTAAGTGCACCAGTATTATCTCTACCATGCATTGGGTTAGCACCTGGTGCAAATGGTTCTCCTGCTTTTCTACCATCTGGTGTATTACCCGTATGTTTACCATAAACAACATTGGATGTAATGGTTAGAATACTCATGGTTGGAACAGATTCACGATACACTGGGAAACTTGCAATCTTCTTCATGAAACGTTCAACGACATCAACTGCAATCGAGTCAACTCTGTCATCATTATTTCCATATTTAGGGAAATCACCAACAGTTTCAAAGTCAACAATTAAACCTGATTTTTCATCATAAATTGGATGTACTTTTGCATACTTAATCGCAGATAATGAATCGGCTACAACAGATAATCCTGCTAAACCGGTTGCAAAGAATCTAGTGACATTAACATCATGTAATGCCATTTCAAGTCTTTCATAAGCATACTTATCATGCATGTAATGGATGATATTTAATGCATTAACATAAACTTCTGCAAGTTCAGTTAATGTTTCGTCAAAGCGTTGCATAACGACATCATAGTCAAGGACATCAGTTTTTAGAATTTCACGTTTTGTCTTTTCAAATACTTGATCACCTGAGATATCATCGAGTCCACCATTTAATGCATAAAGTAATGCTTTAGCACCGTTTGCACGTGCACCAAAGAATTGCATTTCTTTACCAACTGCCATTGGGGATACGCAACAAGCGATTGCATAGTCATCACCATGGACCGGTCTCATTTCTTCATCATTTTCATATTGAATGGATGAGGTATCAATTGAAACCTTAGAACAGAAGTTCTTCCAGTTTTCAGGAAGTCTTTCACTCCATAAAACAGTTAGGTTTGGTTCTGCAGATGTTCCTAGGTTGTATAATGTTTGAAGATATCTAAATGATGTCTTAGTAACAAAGCTCTTACCATTTTCATCATTCATACCACCAAGTACTTCAGTGACCCAAGTTGGATCTCCAGTAAATAATTGGTTGTATTCTGGAGTTCTTGCAAAACGAACCATACGTAATTTCATTACGAAATGGTCAATAAATTCTTGAACTTGATTTTCAGTAATTAAACCATCTTTTAAATCTCTTTGGATATAAATGTCTAAGAAGGTAGATGTTCTACCAAGTGACATTGCTGCACCGTTTTGTTCTTTAACAGCTGCAAGATATCCTAGATATAACCATTGAATTGCTTCTTGTGCGTTTGATGCTGGTCTTCTTAAATCAAAACCATACATATCTCCTAATTCAATGAGTTGGTGTAAAGCTTTTAATTGTTCAGTTACTTCTTCGCGTAAACGAATGACTTTTTCAGTCATTGGGAAAGTTAATTTTTCTTGATCTTTTAATCTTTCAGCAATTACGAAATCAACACCATAAAGTGCAACACGGCGATAGTC
>JAEYXZ010000013.1 GCA_023431045.1 Bacillota bacterium
ACTTAGTCTTGCATAAAATCAATTCAGGTGTCATCAATAAAAAGGAAGAACTTCAATAGTTCTTCCTTTATTCTTTATACATCGATTTGTTTGATAAATGAGATTTTCTCTGCTGTGATTTCAAAGTATAGAATACTTGAATTAGAGACAATGTGATTCGTGTAAGTGTACTTTGTTCGATCTGATAAAATAAGTAATGATTTAATGACATGTGAATGAGTAACAAGTAAGACTTTTTTATTTTTATATTTTTGATAAAGTCTTGTCACACCACGATAGACTCTTGCTTGAATTTTTTGATTATCTTCAAATCCTTGATCAAGGTAATCATCTTTAGCAACAATTGGTATTACATCATCAATTGATTGATTTTCATGTTTTCCAAAATCACGTTCGATAAAATCATCATCAATGAAGGTCACACGTTTATTTAAGAGGTTACCAATAATCTTTGCAGACTCGATTGCTCTTGAAAGTGGACTAGACCCCATCACATGAAATTGATCGTTTAAATCCTTTAATATGACACCTAATTGAAAGGCTTGATTTTTACCGTTGTGATTAAGTTTATTATCACTACGGCCTTGGACTAAACGGTTTAAATTTTGGTCAGTTTGACCGTGTCTTACTAATGCTAAAATCATTTGTTAATCACCTTAATCTATTGTAGCATACAATACTTTATATTCAAGTTGTTTTTTGGTAAAATATCTATGTGTTAAAAATAGGAGGTTTGGATCGTGTTTAATATAATGGCAAATTGGTGGGAAGATGTTTGGCAAGCAATTGTTAGCTTCTTCGAATCTACGGTAGGTTTCTTTGATGATTTTCTAAATGGTATTTTTAATATCGATGTATTCTTGTTAACGATGTACAATGATCATGTCGCAGGGTTACCAGTGCTAGTCAAATGGTTAGGTGCATTATTTGTTGCATTTATCTTAGTACTTGGAACGATTTCATTGATTAAGAAATCAATCAAATTAGTCATCATCATCGCAATCATTATTCTTGTTTTCTTTGTTTTTAGTCGATAATTTAAATTGGTTGTGAAAACAACCTTTTTTTATATGGTAAAATGGATACACAAGGATGTGAAATCATGGAAATAGTAGATTTAATTAATAAGAAGAAATATGGTGGTATGCTCACCAAGGAAGAAATACGTTTCATTATCAAAGGTTATACTGAAGGTAGTATACCGGATTATCAAATGAGTGCCTTTTTAATGGCAGTCTTATTTAAAGGAATGAATGATGATGAATCCACTGAATTAGCACTTGCTATGCGTGATTCAGGTGAGACACTAGATTTATCAGACATTAAAGGAATTAAGGTTGACAAACACTCAACGGGTGGTGTCGGTGATAAGGTCAGTTTAGTACTTGGACCACTGGTTGCTCATCTTGGAGCAAAGCTTGCAAAAATGTCCGGACGTGGATTAGGACATACTGGTGGAACAATCGATAAACTGGAAGCAATTCCTGGTTTTAATGTTGTGTTGCCACTTGATCAATTTAAACAACAAGTCAACCGCATTGGTGTTTCAATTGTTGGACAAAGCGGTGACATCGCACCAGCTGATAAAAAGATCTATGCCTTACGTGATGTGACCGGTACCGTTGATTCAATGCCTTTAATTGCTTCATCGATTATGAGTAAGAAACTAGCAAGTGGAGCAGATGCGATTGTCCTTGACGTTAAAGTCGGTTCTGGGGCATTTATGAAGACTAAGGAAGATGCACTCGAACTTTCAAAACTAATGGTTCAAATCGGCAAAAAAGCTGGTAAGAAAGTCACAGCAATTCTAACTAATATGGATGAACCTCTAGGTCATAAAATTGGTAATGGATTGGAAGTTTATGAAGCGATTGAAACATTAGAAGGGCACGGTCCAAATGATCTAGTTGAAGTTGTCTCAGTCATCACCGGTTTATTACTAAATGACGCTAAAATTACTAAGTCATCTGATGAAGGTTACCAACTTGCTAAACAAACTTTAGCCAGTGGAGCGGCACTTTATAAATTAAAAGAATTTGTTACAGCTCAAGGTGGAGACTTGAGTTATATTGACGATAAATCCAAATTATTAGGACATACCAAAAAGTTTGTTGTTACAGCAAAATCATCTGGATACATTGAATCAATTAATGCATTAGCATTTGGAATTGCTGCGATGAAACTTGGTGCAGGTAGAATGCATAAGGATGATGAAATTGATCTTGAAGTCGGTCTTGATTTACACGTTAAAATTGGAGATCAAATTAAACTAGGTGATCCAATTGTTACACTCTATCATCACGACAAAGGTCTATCAGATGCTGTGAATTTAATTGAACAAAGTTACCAAATTGGACAAACAAAAAAGACTATTAAATTGATTGAAGAGATGGTTATTTAAAGTGAGAATTATTGGAGGACAATTTCGCAGTTTAAAATTGAAAATGGTACCTTCAAAAAACACCCGAGAAACTTCTGACATGGTGAGAGGTGCCATCATGAATAGTCTTGGAACCAAAGTTCTTGATGCGGTAATTTTAGATTTGTTTTCTGGTTCTGGAGCCTATGGATTAGAAGCAATTTCTAGAGGTTCAAAATACGCAATCTTAAATGACTATTCGAAAGAATCTATCATGACAATCAAAGATAATGTCGATCATTTAAAAGTTCAAAATTTAGTTTCAATTTGGTCATATGATTATCGAAATGCAATCAAAATAATAAAGGAAGAAAATATCAAACTTGATATCATATTTCTAGATCCACCTTATGAGATGATGGTCTACGAAGAAAATGCAAATGAATTAAATGAATCATTAAATGAGGATGGAATAATTGTTATTGAGATGCATAAGAATAATTCTATAAGTTTAGACAGATTAAACGGAGTTAAGTATTACAAAGAAAGTTCATACGGAATTAAAAAAGTTGTTTATCTTAAAAAACAATAATAACCTGATGTTTAAAAAGAAACTAAAAACTAGATTAATACAATAATTACAAAAGCATTGTAATTTACTATAATATAAAGTAAAATGAATATGATATAGAAGGAGTGATGGAACATGGTTGATTGGTGGATAGTACTTATTATTGGTATCGTTGCATTACTAGCAGGTGGTGTCGCAGGATTCTTCATTGCTAGAGCATGGTTTAAAAAATACCTAGAAAAGAACCCTCCGATTGATGAAAGATCAATTAGAGAAATGTTTAGACAAATGGGAAGAACCCCATCTGAAAAACAAGTCAGAGCTGTTATGGCTTCAATGAAACAAGGTAAATAATTAGACATTAAAAATCAATGTGCGAGAGCACATTTTTTTTTGCTACTTAATAATGATAAGAATATAAAAAATAAAATAAAAGAAAATCGAGAAGTCAGTATGACGAAATTACAAAATTTGTATGTTTACTAATTATAAACAATGTCATTAATTACTAAACATAAGGAAAATGGAAAAATTCAATGGGTGATTTTTAGGACAAATAAAAAAGAGAAATTTTGTTCAAGTAATGTAAACAAAGATATTACACTGGAGTTAAGAAGCAGCAGAAGTTGTTTATTATTTATAAACCAGATCGACTATCTGTTGGATTTAGATTAAGTGTACTTGATTCAACGGGAACCAAGTGTAGTATGTATAGTTATAATCTATGATGTTATAAAATATACATTTGCTAAACACAAGGAACTACAAACTTTGTATGATCTGCTGAATAAAAAAAACACACATACTTTTAAAGGAGTAGAAGAACCAGTACTTTAACATGTCATGTTTTAGCACTCTTAAAATGAGCTTACGAGCTTAGAGCAAGTTACATGGGTATTTACCAAGCAAAAGCAGATTCGATTGGTGATTACCTTCTCTCCATATTTTATTTCATACTCAAAGCGGGTTTATGAATGTATTTATTAGCCATTTACCCATAATAATCACGTTTTAAATATAATCAAACGCACCATATGTATCCCCTATTAATTCCATTCGACATATACTTTTATTTATCTATTTATGCCTATAATGTATATTATGTTAACCAATAGATGACACCTTAATGGTGCGGACAATGGTTTTTGTGTGGGAAAGTTAATAATGCATAACTGCAAAATATCAGCCTTCTAACATTGATTGGGGTATTAACAATCAAAAAACTAACAAACATAGGATTATCTATATTCATTTTCTCATATAGTGTTTTAGAACCATGTGTTATATAATATCAATAGGTGATTATATGAAAAATAAACGTATACTTATAGTATTTACTGGTGGTACCATCTCTATGGAGAATGATATCACAACCATGAAAACCATCTTATCAAGTGGTAACACGAACCTGATTTCCATTCTTAAGGACGTGTTTAAAGCAATCGAATTTGACTTTGTTGAATTCTCCCTTTTGCCATCCCCTTATATTAAACCTGTCGATATGTTTAACTTGGCTAAACTCATAGAATCTAAATTATCACTTAATATCTATGATGGAGTTGTCATAACTCATGGTACAGATACCATTGAGGAATCAGCTTTCTTCTTAGACTCATACCTTAATGATGATGTACCAATTGTATTCACTGGATCAATGCGTAATCTATCAGAGCTTGGATATGATGGATTGTCCAATGTTGTATCTTCAGTTCTTGTCGCATCGTCAGAGCAATCTAAAAAACGAGGTGTGCTACTAGTGATGAATGACGAGATCAATTCCGCTTTGGAAGTTACCAAAACACATACGGTTGCTCTGGATACATTTAAGTCTATGGAATTTGGGCCACTCGGAATCGTTGATTCGAATGATGTGATCTATTATCGCAATAAGAGTTATACTAAACAAATATTTAAAATTACTAAACTTACAAAAAGGGTAGAAATCATTAAAGTTGCTGCCGGTACTGACTCAAAATTGATAAATTATTTAATTGATGATCGAGTGAATGGGATTGTCATTGAAGCTTTAGGTCGTGGTAATGTTCCTCCTCAAATGGTACCTGGTATAAAGCGTGCGATCGAAAATAACATACCTGTCGTATTAACTTCTCGTTGTCCGAAAGGTCGAGTATTAGATACATATGCTTATGAAGGTGGAGGACATCATCTTAAATCATTGGGTGTCTTATTCTCAGGAAATTTATCATCTCAGAAAGCACGAATCAAATTAATGATGATTCTTGATTTCGTTGATAGTATAAAGAATATTAAGAAATATTTTGACAAATAAAAAAAGGTGCAGTTTAATAATTGCACCTTTTTGTTTATATTAGCTAAACTTACTTTTATTCTTTTGATTCGTCTTTTTGATCACTAATTACTTCGTCAGTTGATGTTAATTGTGGTTCTTCAGTTTCGATGATGTCATCTTCTAGAGATTTAGATTCGACTTCAGGTTCAGGTTTAGATTGGTTCTTATTGTCCTTTTT
This sequence comes from Bacillota bacterium, assembly GCA_023431045.1. Lineage (GTDB taxonomy): Bacteria > Bacillota_I > Bacilli_A > Acholeplasmatales > Acholeplasmataceae > Acholeplasma. The sequence continues at coordinate 5,420 of JAEYXZ010000013.1, forward strand.
CTTAGGTAAATATTCACTAGGTTTTTCGGTTTTAGTTTCAGATTTTACTTCTATTGTTTTACTCGCTTTTTTGAGTTCATCTTCGTGTTTGGATTTTTCTTCACGTTCAAGTTTTTGTTGATATTTTTCACGTTCTTTTGCTTCTATTTCAGCGACCATTTTTTCAGTTTCTTTAACTTTTAATTCTTTCTGTTCAGCTTCAATTTTACGTTTAGCTGCAAGTCGAGCTTGACGTCTTTTCATTGCTTCATTGGTCTTTCTTGCGATGAATTTAAAGAGCTTATAAAACGGTGAAAATATGAATGCTAAGACGAGTCCAACACGTTCCCAGAAATTGTAATTTCCGGTTTCAAAACGCTGTGTTCTCGCAATTTGTTTTGCTAATCTAATTTCTTCATTGATGGTATTTACTAAATGTTTTTTAACAAGTTTTGCTTTAACTTTAATGATATCACCAACCGTATTTTTGATGTAAACATAAAGCTTCTTAACTTGCTTTTGACTACCTAATAATAGTACTCTAAGTTCCTCTGCACTATACTCGACTTTAAAGAAATCTCTAGCTGTAATAATGAATCGTTCTTCGTAAATTGGAATATATGTCTTCTTATAAAAGAAACCAACTTCAACGATTTCTGCGTTGACATAGGACTGATTTGCAAGGTCAACAACTACCTTCAAACCTTGATCATTTTTATGGATTGCATCCTTTACAACGATACTACGATTGATGAGTATTTTGTTGGTTTTAGCTTGCATAAGAATGACAATAATTAACATGATAAAACTAAATGCAATAAGACCAAAAAGGATATAATACTCAGGACCTAATTCTTGTAACCATTGTGGCATATCTACTTTCCCCCTTTATTTCTATTTTAAATCTTTTAAGAATGACTTACCATGTTTTGGCTTTGTCGTATTAAAATTATCACAAATCGTATAACCGATATCTGCAAATGTATCCATGATAGGAAGTACTTTAGGTTCTTTGAGTGACTTTGAATATGCAAATAATGGAACGTATTCTCGAGTATGATCGGTACCAAAATAGGTTGGGTCATTTCCATGATCTGCAGTGATTAATAATAAATCATCCGCATTAAGATTTTCAATTAATGCCGGTAATTGTGCATCGAATGCTTCAATTGCTTTACCATATCCGATTGGATCTCTACGGTGTCCATAGAGTGCATCAAAGTCAACGAGATTTAAGAAACATAGTCCGGTAAAGTCCATGAGACACCACTTAGTTATTTGTTTCATACCATCATCATTTGATACAGTTTTACTGAATTCAGTAATACCATATCCATCAAAAATATCATTGATTTTACCTAACGCAATAACATCATACCCTTTATTACTCAAATGATTTAAGGCAGTCTTACGATGTGGTTTAAGTGCATAATCGTGACGGTTTGAGGTTCGTTTGAAGGTGTCTTTAGATGTTCCAAGGAATGGTCTTGCAATGACACGTCCAACTTTCCACTCTGGCTTCATCGTGATTTCACGTGCGATTTCACAAATTCGATATTGTTCTTCAATCGGAATAATCTCTTCGTGCATGGCAATTTGTAGTACTGAATCCGCACTCGTATAAACAATTAAATCACCAGTCTTCATATGGTGTTCGCCAAAGTCTTTGATGATTTCAGTGCCAGATGCTGAGATATTTCCAACAACTTTTCGTCCAGTTTTAGCTTCAAGTTCGGCGATCAGTTCAGGTGGAAATCCAGTGTCTGTAAATGTTTGGAATGGTTTAGTAATGTATAATCCCATCATCTCCCAGTGTCCTGTCATTGTATCTTTCCCTAAGGATGCTTCCTTCATTTTTGTGACAAACGACATTGGCTTACTAACTGGTTGAATACCTTTGATAGGTGCGATATTTCCGTATCCTAAAGCTTTTAAATTAGGAACCTTTAATTCCATATGTTCTGCTATATGACCAATCGTATGACTTTTTGTATCATCATGGCCTGCGTTAAAATAATGGTTTGCATCTGGTGCAGCTCCAATACCAACTGAATCCATGACGACTAAAAAAATTCGTTTAAATCGATAATCACTTGGGTTGATACGTTTTTTTCTTTTCACTTTGTTTCCTCCTTAGCACGTGGATGTGCGTCAAAATAAACTTCTTTGATTCTCTTTTGAGATATATGAGTATAGATTTGAGTGG
>JAEYXZ010000053.1 GCA_023431045.1 Bacillota bacterium
GTCTTTATCTTTTATTGTTGGTGATATGACGATTGTCGATCTTAAATACTCAACGCGTGAGTTATTTAACTTCTCGAACGGTAAAGATATTAAGTTATTAAATCCAACCCCAGAACAATTTATTAAAGCTTTTGATGAACAAAAAAAATTAGGTTATGAAAAAGTAGTGTATCTTGCAAGTGCACAAAGTTTAAATGAATGTTACAGAAATGCAAGACTTGCTCAAACCATCTTAAATGATCCTAATATTATCATCGTTGACACAAAAACATTTGGTCCAGGTGTCCATCGATTATTAGAACTCATGGATTATTATCATCAAAACGATTTAAAGATTAATGATATTCTTAAAAAACTCACCAAATCCATTGAGGAAAGTGAAATTTATTTCACGACACCGCATTTAAAACCTTTTATTGAGCATCATGAAGCAAATAAATTTAAAGAAAAACTGATTCATATGATGCCATTTACTTATATTGTTGGGATGAAACAAGGACAATTTAGACTTGCTAAAAGAGTGGTTGGTCATAAAGGTGTTGAAGCCTTCTTTATTGAAAAAGCAAAACAAAGAATGCAGTTTGAACTAAAACCTTATACTCAGGTTTTTCATACGACTTTAGTTGCAAAAGCAAAAGAACTTCAACATGAACTTCACCATCATCTTCCAGATGCATCCGCATTACTTTATGGTGAGCTATCCTTTTCGGTTGCCAAAGATTTAGGCATGAAAAGTATTGGAATTTATATATCAGATAACGAGGTTTAAGATGCAAAGAGGATATTTTACAACGAAAAAATTAATTATGTTTATCTTGGTAGGTATTCAGTTTGCAAATATGGCGTTTGCATTTGCATTATCACCAAGTCTTAACACCATTCAAATTCTTGACTTTTCAATTCTTTTAATGCTTGTTGTTCTCTATGTTGATCCAGAATACCAACGACGAACTGTGGTCCCAATGGTTGCTGCAATCTATATTGTCAATTTGATCTATCCATATCTCGTCTATCCATCAGCAATCTTCTCTTTCACATCAATCTTTGTTGTTCTCTTAGCTGTTGGAACATTTTTCTTTGGGAAAAATGTATTTAATAATACATTCAATAACTCAATGAATAATTGGATTATAACCTTTGGTGCAGGATCATTCATTGGATTGCAACTCTACTTCAATGTACCCTACTTATTGATTGGATATATCAATCCATTAAACTATATCCTACTGATATTAAATATCTTAGGTGCAATGGTCGTCCCAGTGTCAATGATTATCTATACCTGGTTAAAAAGATTTAGAATTGAATAAGCAGGAAACTGCTTTTTCTATTTGTGATAGCGTTATATATAATATAATGTGTTTATTATTAGCTTTGGTAGTGATATAATTAAGTGAAAATGGGGACTAAATATGGAAAAAGATACAACAATTATATGCAAAGTCACAGGTGTACAAGCCTACGGCGTCTTTGTTGAATATCAAGATTATCAAGGATTGATTCATATTTCTGAGGTATCCGATTGGTATGTCACAGACATCCATAAGATTTTTAGTGTGGGTGATCAAATTGAGGCGTATGTGCTTGAATGTGATGAGACAAAGAAGAAACTACAATTATCCTATAAGCGTGCTCAAAAAATTAATCCAAGAGTTGCTAAACAAGTGGATATTAAAATTGGATTTAGAAGTATTGAGAAACGTCTAAAAGATTGGACTAAACAAAAAAGCGAGGAAATCAAATGAGCGTCAAATTAAATATTAAAGATGCAGAGAAGTTTTTAGGTAAGAAAGTGATTGCTTCAATGCAGGAGAAAGTCGATGATCTGCATCATGTCATTAAACATAAAACTGGAGCAGGTGCAGAATTTTTAGGATGGTTAGATTTACCAATACACTATAATCAAGAAGAACTTAATCGTGCGAAAGCTTTGAAAGCACAATTTAAGGATTTAGATGTGTTAGTCGTGATTGGAATTGGTGGTTCATATTTAGGTGCTAAAGCAGGACTTGAATTTGTCAAAGAACCATTCAAGAAATCAAAACCTGAAATTATTTTTGCAGGACATCACTTATCAGCTAATTATCTTAAGAATTTATTGAAATACTTAAACAAGAAAAATTACGCAATTAATGTCATTTCAAAATCAGGTACAACAACTGAACCAGCAGTAGCATTTAGATTCCTAAAACTCCATATGGAACAAAAGTATGGTAAAGAAGAAGCAAAGAGAAGAATCTTTGCAACAACCGATAAAGCACGCGGTGCACTTTATAACCTCGCAGTTAAAGAAGGTTATGAAAGATTTGTCATTGAAGATTCTGTTGGTGGTCGTTTCTCAGTTCTATCAGCTGTTGGTTTACTTCCATTTGTTTTTGCAGGACTTGATGTTGATGCATTATTAGATGGTGCTAAACAAGCTTATCTTGATACCCAGACACCAAGTTTAAAAGATAATCAAGCATATCTTTATGCAGCAACAAGATATGCCCTTCATCAATCCGGTAAATCAATTGAATACTTAGTTAATTATGAACCAAGATTAGTATTCTTCTCTGAATGGTGGAAACAACTTTATGGTGAATCAGAAGGTAAAGACCATAAAGGATTATTTGTATCATCAGCTGCTTTTACAACCGATCTACACTCCCTTGGACAACAAATTCAAGATGGAGCTAGAATCTTATTTGAAACCGTCATCCAAGTTAAAAAGACCGATAAATTACTTATTCCACATGATGAGTTTGATTTAGACAAATTAAACTATATTGCTGGAAAAGAAGTATCTTATGTGAATCTTCAAGCTTTAAAAGGAACTGCAATGGCTCACGTTGATGGTGGTGTTCCAAATCTTTTATTAACGATTGATAAAATGGATGAATACCATTTCGGATATCTAGTTTATTTCTTTGAAATCGCGTGCGCAATGTCAGCGTATCTCCTTGGAGTTAATCCATTTAATCAACCTGGGGTCGAAGCTTACAAGAAAAATATGTTTGCATTATTAGGTAAAAAATGAAATCTTTTGTAACAAATAATTATGAAGAAACAATATCATTAGGTGAAAGACTTATTTTCGCATTACCACCTTCTTTACATGTCATCTTACTTGAAGGTGATTTATCTGCTGGTAAAACGACCTTTACAAAAGGTATTGGTAAAGCGCTTCATGTTAAGAGTATGATTAACTCCCCAACGTTTACCATTCTTAAAGTTCATCATGGTGATAAAACACTTTATCACCTAGATTTATATCGTCTTCATGAAGTTGGTAATGATTTTGATTTAGAAGAATACATTGAAGATCAAGAAGCAGTCACAGTCATTGAGTGGCCTCATCAAGTTGAGGCACTATTACCAAAGAATTACGTTCTTGTCAAATTAACTTGGTTATCAGAAAACGCGCGAAAAATTGACATCTCTTCAACAGAAGTAGATACATCATGGGAGGATGCACTATGATTTCTTTAATCATCGATACATCAACCGATACATTGGTTTTAATCTTAATGAAAAATGGAGAAGAAAAAGGTCGTTTTTTACGTTTAGGAAAACATGATCACCAAGCATTTATCATTCCTTCAATTGATAATTTATTATCAAATAACCATTTAAATATACAACAACTAGATGAAGTGATTGTCGGGATTGGACCGGGATCTTATACAGGGTTAAGAGTTGGTGTCATGACAGCCAAAATGCTAGGATATGCTAGAAATATAGCTGTTAAAAAGGTTAGTAGTTTATTATTACTCTCAAGCGGTTACGAAGATGAAAAATTAGTTTGGCATGATGCAAGAAATCAATTAGGTTTTTCAGGTGGTTATATTAAAGGCATGATGACCAGAGCTGAAAAGATAAGACATCTAGATGATTTATCCGCATTTGAAAAAGAACAATTACTGGTTTTAAATCACGAATCTATACGTCTTGATGGAAAGGTCATTTTAAATCAAGCGGTATTAGTTGATGATGTGATGGCACTCATTCCAAACTATATGAGAAAGACTGAGGCTGAGGTTAAACTTGATTCGTAAAGCATTAGTAAGTGATTTAGAAACAATTGTATCCTTAGAAGAAGTTACCTTTGGTCAGAGTCTAGGTTATTCATTTTTGAAACAAGAATTATTAGAAAATGATTTCTCGAGAATTTATGTCCTTGAAGAAGATCAAATGATAATTGGTTATATTAGTTACCGTGTCGTTGATGATAAAGCAGAACTCTTAAATTTCTTAATTAGAACTGATTATCAAACTCAAGGACATGGGAAGAATCTATTTGATTTTGTCATAAATGAACTTAAAGCTGAAGATGTTAAAACACTGATTTTAGAAGTGAGAATTTCGAATTTAAGAGCGATTAATTTCTATGAAAAATATGGGTTTATTGAAGTGTTAACAATTAAGAATTATTATCAAACTGAAGACGGGAAAGTCTTATTATTGGAGGTTAAATAACATGTACATATTATCAGTTGAAACATCATGTGATGAGACCTCTGTTTCAATCACGAAAGATGGAAAAGAAGTTTTATCCAATGTCGTTTTATCACAAATAAAAATTCATGAAAAATTTGGTGGTGTGGTTCCTGAAATTGCATCAAGAAGCCATATAGAATCGATGTTATACATTTTTGATGAGGCAATTAGAACGGCAAATATTAAGGTTAAAGATATTGATTTAGTTGCAGTAACTCAAGGTCCTGGATTGATTGGTTCTTTACTAGTTGGAATTAATGCAGCAACAACATTTGCTTATGCTAACCAATTACCTATTGTTGGTGTCAATCACCTACTCGGACACATCTATGCAGCACAGATTGAAAATGAGATGAAGTTCCCGGCGTTAACCTTACTTGTAAGTGGCGGACACACTGAATTATTACTCGTTAAAGGGCATATGCAAATTGAACTTTTAGGAACAACCCTAGATGATGCAGTGGGTGAGGCTTATGATAAGGTTGCAAGATTATTAGGTTTATCTTATCCTGGTGGACCAGTTGTTGATAAACTTGCTCATCTTGGTAAACCAACCTATACACTACCTAAACCATTCTTGAAAAACGAACCGTATAACTTTAGTTTTTCAGGACTAAAGAGTGCTGTTTTAAATCTTATCCACAACACCAAACAAAGAGGAGAAGAGATTCATACTGAAAATCTTTGTGCAAGCTTCCAGGATGTTGTGACGGAGGTTTTAGTCGAAAAGACACACAATGCAGCAAAAACTCTTGGTGTTAAACAAATCATTGTCGCTGGTGGCGTTGCGGCAAATAAAGGATTAAGAGAAAGACTTCAACAATCCATTACAGATTTTGAAGTAATTATCCCATCATTTAAGTATTGTACAGATAATGCTGCAATGATTGGAATTGCTGCATATTATCAAGTTAATGGAAAAAAGCCTCAATTAGATTATTATATTAAAGGTGACTCATCACTAAATTTTGCAGGGAGATAAGCAATAATTGCTTCCCTGCTTTGTTTTTTATATATAATATAGATATATAGAAAAGGGGGAAACTATATATGTTTTTCATCGGTAAACTTATAAAATTGGTTTTTAAAATTGTCGGTATTTTAATGCTGATTGCTATTTTATTACCAGTTATTTTTCTAGTAATCATGTATAAGGGATACACAGCACCAGTCGAAGATTTTGAAGCACATCCAACTGGATTATCATTTGATGATATTGCGTCAAATAAAATTGATGATTTTTTAGATGCATCAGATGAACCAGGACAAGAAGATCAAGCAACTTTTGATTTCGTGATGACAGAAGCAGAAATGAATGTCGCACTTAAAGGACTTTATGCAGCTGAAAATCCTAATTTTGGATCAACTGACACAAATATTCCAGAACTGGAAAGAAAGTACGCAATTGCGATTGCTGAAAATGGCGGATTAAAAGGTGTCACAGCATCATTTTATGAAGGTGGTATGCAAATTGAAGCTGGATTTGATGCGGGCTTCTCAGGTGTTTATTATCAAACAACACTCTTTGTTGATTTTCAATTTGAAATGATTGAAGATGATTATAAACTCACATTAAAAGATATTAAGATTGGTAATTTACCAATTCTATGGATTTATGACTTAGCTAGTTGGGGATTTGGACAATTTGCTGGACAAGATATTAATACAATGATTGCATCATATATTCCTTTTGGTGAATTTGATGGTGAAACTAAGTCAGTCACTATAACAGGTGATACACTATCAAGTTTAGTCGCTGATCCAAATGATCCTAATAGCGGACTGATTCAAGCATTATTAACATTTATCACAGATGCTGAATTATTAGAACCTGGATTTGAAGATGATAATGGTGGAATGTCACTTAAACTTGGCATGATGCACTCATCAAAGACTCAATATAATTTAGTTAATGCAATTGATTCAGAAGCAGAACTTCAATCCATGTTAACTGGTCAAATGTCATCCATTTTAGTTTCGGCATTATTAAGTGGAGAACCATCACTCAATTATGATATGCATGAAACATCATTTAATCAATTGTTAGACTTCTATATTGGTGATAGTATGAATATGACTCAAACCTTTGAGTTTGGTAGTAAAACATACACACTTCAAACCAATCCATTATTTGCAAAATTTATTAACAATCAGCTCCACTTAACAATCATCATGACACTAAGTGGTGATGCGGGTGTATTCAGAACAGACTTTACACTCGTTGCAACCCCATCACTCCACACCAATGGTGAAGATTTAGTCTTCACAATCAATTCAGTCAACTTAGGAGATGGTTTAGTATTAGCTGCTAATCCTGAAAAGGTTGCAACAATTCTAAACTTAATTCCTGCAGGTGACGGTTCAAGTTATGAAGTTGATGAAGATAAGTTAGTCCTTAAAGGCTTCTTAACAGATGTCCAAGGTCAAGGTGTCGCAGTTAATAGTATTTCAGTTGTCGGTCTTTATATGAGATTTGTCTTAACACCAACAGGTGCTGCAGCAGATGCACTTTCTGATCTACAAGATGTCATTGATACTGCACTCGATACCATCACTGATAACCCAGAGTTTTCAGATGTTAACGATGCACTTCAAAACTTCTTGCTAGACCCAGAAAATAGTGATCCAAGTGAAGTACTTGATGCGATTAATGATTTAACACCGGAACAACAAGAACAACTATTCAATGATTTAGTAGATGCACTTGGTTCTGTTGAAGGTCTAGAAGACTTACTTCCATAAAAACAAAAATATGAATGAGGTATCTTGTAAAAGATATCTCATTTTTCTCATATCGTATGATAAAATAGATATGCACTAATATGAGGATGCTATGAAAATTCTATTTGTCATCGATAATTATGAACATCAGACCAATGGAACCACGATTACGACTAAACGTTTCATTGATCATTTAAGATTGCGCGGCCATGAGATCCGCATTTTATCATGTGGAAGTAAAGAAACAGAAGGTCTTTATCCACTTAAAGAACACTATATTCCAATTGTTACTCCGGTTGCAAGAAAACAAGATGTGGTTTTCTCTAAACCAGATAAAAAAGTGATTGAAGAAGCCATCGATGGTGTTGATGTCATTCATTTTGAAACACCATGGAAGACATCTCGAGTGGTCCGTAAAATAGCTGCAAAAAAGGGAATTCCCATGTCTGCATCATTTCACATTCAACCAGAAAACATCACTTATGGGGTTGGTATGACTGGCTTTCTTGGAAACAGATTGTCATCCCATCTTTATCGTAGATTTAGAAAGTTCTTTGGTTTAATTCCACATATTCATGCACCTTCAAACTTTATTGCTAAGGAATTAAAGAAACATTTTTATCCTTCAAAGATTAGAGTCATTTCCAATGGTGTCTCAGATCAATTCTTTGAGATTAAGAATGAAGAAGAGCAATCTAAGTTTAAAATTGTCTCAACGGGTCGTTATGCTAAGGAAAAGAATCAAGAAGTCATTATTAAAGCGATTGGACAATCGAAGTATCGCGATCAAATTAAACTGGTTTTACCAGGAAAAGGCCCTCGATTTAATTACTTAGAAAAGTTAGCAGAAAAGTATCAAGTTGATGTTGAATTTGGATTTAAGACTCAAGCACAATTGATTGAACATTTAAGAACAGCAAGTCTTTATGTTCATGCGGCAAATATTGAGATTGAAGCAATCGCATGTATTGAAGCAATCGCTGCTGGACTCGTTCCTGTGATTGCAAACGCTAAAAAATCAGCAACACCTCAGTTTGCGATTGATGAACTCAATTTGTTTAAACCAAATGATGTTCTAGATCTAAAAGAGAAAATTGAATACTGGTTTGAAAATCCAGAAGCAAAACAAGCAATGAAAGAGCAATATGAAACATTTACAGAAAAGTTTCGTATAAAGTATTCAATCGAGCGTTTTGAAGAAATGTTAAAAGATACGATGAATGAAGTGAAGGCTGAAAAGTTATCTAAGTCACTAAAAGGTAAAGTATTCTCACAAGCACTCATTCACAGACCAGTTAAAAAAACAATTTCTGCCATGACCTATTACCTTATTGCAGTTCCACTATTATTTTTATATTTGAAGTTCATCTTGAACGTGAAATATAAAAACTCTAAGAATCTTCGTTCGGTTAAAGGTGGAGCAGTGATGATTTCTAATCACGTCCATATCATGGATTCCGTGATGAACTCACTGGCGGTATTTCCTAGAAGACCCATCATGACTTCTGAAAAAGGAAACTTTGTTAAACCTGGTGCAGGATTCTGGGTTAATTTACTTGGTGCGGTTCCTGTTCCTGACAATATTCTTGAAACTCAAGTTTTCTTTACTGAACTTTCAAAACAAATTCGTCATGGTCGATTGATTCATATCTTCCCAGAAGGTGAACTTATCAACGAAGATAGTCATGTTAGAGACTTTAAACGTGGAGCGTTTAAATTAGCTGTTGAATCATCGGTTCCAGTCGTTCCAATCCGTATTACATTTGAGGATACAAAATTTTTATTATGGCAACGTAAAAAAATCGTTCTCAATTTTGGCAAACCGCTTTATCCCGATTTATCCGTCTCAAGTAAAGATGCATTGAGTAAATTGAAGAATGAAGCAGAAAATAGTATGAATAACTTATTAAATTGAAAAGGTGATATTTATGGAAATGCATTCTAATTTTATTAAAACAATTATGGAAGAAGACTTAAAGAGTGGTAAGCATCAGACTATCATCACAAGATTTCCTCCTGAACCTAACGGGTTCTTACATATTGGTCACGCAAGAGCTATCGTTACCAATTTTGAACTTGCAAAATCATTTGGTGGATTCACAAATCTAAGATATGATGATACAAATCCATCAAAAGAAGATGAAGTTTATGTTCGTTCAATTTTAGAGGATGTTAAATGGTTAGGTTATGATCCAAAAGCAATTTATTTTGCATCAAGCTACTTTGGTGAAATGTATGAACGTGCAAAACTCTTAATTAAAAAGGGTCTTGCTTATGTAGATGATCAAACAGCAGAAGAAATAGCTGCAACCAGAGGTGATATTTTAACCCCAGGTAAACCATCACCATTTAGAAATCGTACACCAGAAGAAAACCTTCAATTATTTGAAGCAATGGAAGCAGGAAAGTTTGCTGAAGGTGAAAAAGTTCTCCGCGCTAAAATTGATATGGCTTCTCCTAATATGAATATGAGAGACCCAGTTTTATATCGTATCAATTTTGCTCATCATCATAATACAAAAGATCTTTGGAAAGTCTATCCGATGTATGACTATGCGCATCCAATTGAAGACGCGATTGAAGGCATTACCCATTCACTTTGTTCGCTCGAATTTGAGGATCATCGTCCTTTATATGATTGGGTTGTTCGTGAAACTGAAATGCCTAAAGTTCCACGTCAAATTGAATTTGGTCGTTTAGGACTGGTTAATGCAGTCATGTCTAAACGCTATATTAAATACTTAGTCGATCAAGGCTATGTTGATGGGTGGGATGATCCAAGACTACCAACTTTATCAGGTCTTCGTCGTCGTGGTTATACACCTGATGCAATTCGCGCATTTATTTTATCAACCGGATTATCAAAGGTTAACTCTGAAATGGAAGTATCAATGTTAGAAAGTTTTGTCAGAGATGATCTACAAAATAAAGCGAAACGTGCTTATGCAGTGATTAATCCACTTAAGGTTACCATCATCAATTATCCTGAAGGAAAACTAGAGTATTTTGATGTTCCATTCCATCCGGAAAACGAATCATTTGGTTCAAGAAAAGTACCATTTGGAAGAACCATTTATATTGAAAAAGAAGACTTTGTTGAAGTAAGACCAGATAATAAATTCAAACGTCTTTCTTTAGGACGCGAAGTTAGATTGTTCCATTCTTACTTTATTAAAGCTAATGATGTTGTTAAAAATGATCAAGGTGAAGTGATTGAAGTTTTAGCAACGTATGATGAAGTCACTAAGAGCGGATCTGGATTTAATGAAAGAAAACCAGATGGAACTATTCACTATGTTGAATCATCAACAGCGATTAAAGCAGAATTTGATTTCTTTACAGAACTACTTGATGCAGATACCTCAAAATCGCTTGACGAAAGAGTTTTACCAAACTCGAAGTCAAGTAAAGAAGGTTATATCGAAAGTGCATTAAAAGATTGTAACTTACAAGAAAAGTTCCAATTTGTGAGACAAGGTTATTTCAATTGTTACTATGATGATCGAAATCCAAATCGATATCATTTTAATGAGATTGTTCCACTTAAGAGCTCATACAAATGAGAGGGGTCCTTTATGTCGGACTGGTTTAGCAAATTAAATGAACAACAAATGAAAGCGGTGCAACATGTTGCAGGACCGCTTTTTGTCATTGCTGGTGCAGGAACTGGTAAGACAAGAACTCTAACAACAAGAGTTGCCTACTTAATCGAGAAAGCAGGAATCGCACCTGATTCAATTTTAGCAGTCACATTCACCAATAAAGCGGCACGAGAAATGAAGGATCGAATCATTGATATGGTAGGTCCATATGCATCATCAGTTTGGATTTATACGTTCCATGCATTTGGTGTTCAAGTCCTTCGTCGTGATATTGAGATGCTTGGTATGGGTTATACCAAAGACTTTAATATTGTTGATGAAGATGATGCAAAAGCATTCGTTAGGGATGCCATCAAAGGACTCAATTTAGATTCGAAACATTATCGTGTCAATGATTTAAGAAATAAGATATCTGATTTTAAACATTTAGGCATTGAACGATTTGATGACCATTTTGAAAAGAATGTTTATCTCACATATCAAAAAGTATTACTTGAAAATAACTTACTCGATTTTGATGATCTTCAGATCTTAACTTATAAACTATTTTCTGAAAAAGAAAGCGTCTTAAAGTTTTATCAAGATAAATTTAATTATGTCTTAGTTGATGAATTTCAAGATACTGACCATATACAATATCAAATCATTAAGTTGCTCGCTGGAAAACACAAGAACTTATTTGTTGTGGGAGATCCCGATCAAAGTATTTATGCATTCCGTGGTGCTAACTATGAAAACGCGAATCACTTTAGACGTGACTTTGGCGGCGAACAAGTCCTCGATTTAAACTATCGTTCAACAGCTGAAATTCTAAAGTATGCGAATAAACTGATTACACACAATCAAAATCGACCATTTAAGAAAAATCTACAAAGTCATCTAGGTAACGGGATTGAACCATTTATTATTACTGCTCCTAATGATTTTGGTGAAGCTCAAATGGTTGCTAATGAAATTCAGAGACTCGTCCGTGACCAAGGGTATGAATATAACGATATCGCGATTCTTTACCGTAATAATGCATTATCTAGAATCTTTGAAGATACAATGATGAAGCATAATATTCCCTATGTGATTTATGGGGGATTATCATTCTATCAACGCCGAGAAATTAAAGATATCCTAGCATATATTAGATTACTTGTTAATCCACACTTAGATTTTTATTTTAAGCGTGTCGTCAATGTTCCAAAAAGAGCGATTGGTAATACAACGATTGCAAAACTTGAACAAAGAGCACGTGAATTAGGTCTTAGTATGTTTAACGCGATTGAACATTTAGACATCAGTCATAAGACAATGGAATCACTACTTCAATTCAAGGAACTCATCTTTACCATGAAAGAACGAATGTTATCGATGGAGTCACTTCATGAGATTGTTATGTATGTTGCTTATCAAACTGGATATTTATTGATGCTTGAAGAGGAACATGATGATATTGCTCAAGAGCGAATCGATAACATCAAAGAATTAACATCTGTCTTTGTCCAAGGTGAATCTTTTTATGAAGGCGACTTCCTTCAAAAACTATCTCAATTACTTGATCAAATTGCACTATATACCGACCTTGATAAAACCGAACTTAAAGAAAGTGTCAAACTTGCAACGTTCCACCAAGTCAAGGGTCTTGAGTTTAAAGTCGTCTTTATGACTGTGATGGAAGAAGAAATTTTTCCAGCATCACAGTCAACCTTTGATCCACGGGATATGGAAGAGGAACGCCGCGTTGCATATGTTGGTGTAACAAGAGCAAAAGAACGACTCTACTTAACAAGAGCCGAACAAAGACTTCTATATGGAACTTGGATTAATCCACATCCATCTCGTTTCCTAAGAGAGATGCAACCACAAAAGGAAGTACTAACAAAACCAAGTGATATTGCTCGTGAGATTCATTATCTAAAAGCTGGTGATAAAGTTGAACATCAAGTCTTTGGTGCAGGTATTGTTGTCAATATTGAGGATGATATTGCAACGATTGCTTTTAGATTACCGCATGGGGTTAAAAAGATTCTAGAAAGTCATCCATCACTTAAAAAAGTAAACAATTAAAAACCCGACAAAACGTCGGGTTTTGCTTTATTCTGCAAGCATCATTGCTGCGTAGTTATTAACAAGTGTAATGGTTAGATTATTGTTTCTAACTCTGATTTCATCGATAAATGTTTTTTGGTCTGCATCAGGTTTGAATTTAACTAAGTAAGTAATTTCAAAGAGTGAACCAAAATCCGTTGTACGCACCTTTTGCATTTGGTAGTTGGAAAGATATTTTTCAAAGATGTCTTTGAATACATTGGTGAAATCTAAATTCTCAGGGATAACGATTTGAAGTCTAGAATGACTTCCCTTTAATCGATCAAGTCCAGCAAAGTGTAAAACTAAGAAAACAACTGAGAAGAATAAGACGATATAAATACCAAATTCAATTTGACCGATTGCACATGCAATACCAAGTGCTACGGTTGATAGAATGTAAGTTATATCTCTTGAGTCAGCAATAACAGTTCTGAAACGGACAAGTGCGAATACCCCAGCAAGTGAAAATGCGGCTGCCCAAGATGCATTAGAAATAAGCAGAATAATCATCGCTATGACAAGCGGTAACATGATTAATGTTGTCATAAATGATTTATCATGTGCGGTTTGGCGATGGGTAAATAAATAAACCAAACTAATAACGAATCCTAGTAACACGGCTGCAGCCATAATTGTGAGTAATTCATCCCATTCCAATGTTGTTAAATCAAGGTTGAGAAATAGTGTGTTCATCGAGAACACCTCCTTCGTGTAGTTGTTCATAGGTTTTTCCATATTTAGAGAAGCGTGATGCATATACTTGATTTTCAGTTAGAAGGTTAGATAACCATAATGGATAATTATAAAGTGATTTGATTTCCATGATGATGGTGTCTTTTGATTGTGGTAGTGTATAGGTTTCCATATCGTTTTCAAAGGATGCCTTTTTTGCATACTGAATATCTAAATCAAAGGTAATTCTTAAATCAGAATGTTGATCTGATAAAGCAATTCTTCGATACTTGATAAATGTAACTGGAGCTACTTTATACTGACTTAAGAAATAATCAATCTCTTTGAAGATTTGTTCATCATATGGATGAAGTAGCGTTGGTTTTTCACGAGTCTGCATGTAATTGTAAGCATCTTCATAATACAGAGGTAATCTTCTTTTATTCCCACGACCCGCTAATTTCTTTTTGATCTCTAAAAAGACAATTGAATCGGGTTTGAGGGGATAATCATAGAACCGAATTCTAAATTTCTCTCGATAAGTCTTTCTGGAAAGTGATTGGCGAATGATATGATAATCCGCAGTATCAAAATAAATATTGTGGATTGGATAAGATGCACCATCTTGAGAATAGGGGTCAAGTGATAACCTTGTTTTTAGCACAGAAAGAATGTTATTCATTTTTGCTGGTGTCAGAAGATATTTCTTCTCGTATCGATTAAAAACAGTTTCCAATGATGGTCTTTCACTTTCTATATTCGGTAAGATACGAAAATATTGTAACATAGAATGTAAAGTTTAAGTAAACTACCCATAATATATCCATTATATATAGGGTGATTGAATGATTTTAAATGAAGAACAGATAAAGATTGTAGAGGATCAAAGTCGTTTTATTTTTGTTTTAGCTGGAGCTGGAAGTGGAAAAACAAGAGTGATTGCTGAACGAATTAAACGTCTCATTCATGAAGGGGTTAAGGAAGAGACTATCCTTTGTTTAACCTTCACTAGAAAAGCAGCACATGAAATGAAGTCACGTCTAAGTACCGGAGTTGTCGTTGATACGTTTCATGGATATTGTTATGAACTTTTAAGTAAACATCAAACGTTTAAGATTTTTGAATTCAATCAAGAATTCGAAGAAGAAGACATCCTTCAAATTAGTAACTATAAAAACCAACTAAAGAAGGTTGAGAAACCAAAACAATACGATTACTATCAATCATATTTAAAGAGGCGACAGTTAATTGATTATGATGATCTTTTACTACTTTCAATTCCATACATTCAGAATCATCCGTTTATCTATATTTTTATTGATGAGTTTCAAGATACCAATTTGTTACAGTTTACACTACTAGAAAAGATGATAAAAAAACAAGTATCACTTTTTGCTGTAGGCGATCCTGATCAAAGTATTTATGCGTTTCGTGGGGCAAAGGTAGAACTTATTAATCATTTTGTTAAAAAGTATCAAGTTAAAGTCATGAAGTTAGAATATAATTATCGTTCGCATCAACGGATTCTAGATGGAGCTAATCATTTAATCGATAGAAACCTTAATCGATTTAAGAAGCAGTTAGTTGGTAGAAGAGACGATATTGTTGAACCAAAAATTTATATTGGTCGTGAAAATCAAATCGAACAAAAGATCATTGAAATAATTAAGAGTATTGATACGAATGATATTGCAATCCTTTATCGAAATCATTTTCAAGTCGTTCGAATTAAACAAATACTTAAAAGACATTATTTATTCCATGTGAAACTTTTAACAATGCACGAAGCGAAAGGATTAGAGTTTGATTGTATCATCTTAATCGGGTGTGAATTACTACCTTATGATAAAGATGAAACCTATAGTGGAAAGGAAGAAGAAAGACGCTTATTTTTTGTTGGGTTGACACGCGCTAAAAGACATTTATATCTCTTTTCAAAACGGATCAATTCATTTCTAAATGAGACAAAAATACCAATCTTACATCTTATGTAAATTATTCATAAAACATAAACTTTTTGTATAATGGAACAGGCGGGCGTGTGGTATAATTAATAGAAGGTGATTAAGATGGATGTTCTAGCTAGAATTAAACAATTAAGAGAACAAATCAATCGTGCTAATTTTCTATATCATACACTTGATAAACCCGAGATAACAGACTATGAATATGATCAGTTATTGGCAGAATTAGTTAAGCTGGAAAATGAACATCCAGAGTTTTTTGATGAAGCATCACCAACCCAAAAAGTAGGCGGAAAAGTATTAGAGGGATTTGAGAAAGTCACTCATCAAGTTCCAATGATGTCACTTGCTAATGTCTTTAGCTTAGAAGAATTAGAAGACTTTTGCGACAAAGTATATAAGGTTATTCCAAGCGTTACTTTCGTTTCAGAATTAAAAATTGATGGTTTAGCGGTATCCCTTATTTATGAAAAGGGGATTTTTAAGAAAGCGGCAACTAGAGGTAATGGACTCGTTGGAGAAGATATAACTTTGAATGCGAAGACGATTAAAACCTTACCACTTAAGTTACACGAACCCATTGATATTGAAGTTCGTGGTGAAATTTTTATGTCTCACGACTCATTTAAGAAGGCTAACGAAGATCGCCTTGATAACGGATTAGAACTATTTGCTAATCCACGTAATGCAGCCGCTGGTACGATTAGACAACTGGATTCAAAAGTTGTTGAAAAGAGAAAACTAAGTCTCTTTGTTTATCAAATTGTTAATTCAAAAAATTACTGTACTACGCAATATGAAGTTCTAGAATATTTGAAACATTTAGGATTCCCAGTCAATCCTAATTTTAAACATGCTAAAGATGTTGAACAACTTAAAGGATACATTGGATATTACGACGAGCTTAGAAAAGAACTCGCCTATGATACTGATGGAGTTGTCATTAAAGTTAATGAACTTTTCACTTACGATCAAATAGGTGTGACAGCGAAGAGTCCAAAGTATGCAACAGCTTTTAAGTTTGAAGCTGAGAAACAAGAAACCATCATTACAGGTATTACTTTCCAAGTTGGTAGAACAGGTGTTATCACACCAGTTGCAGAATTAAAACCGGTTTTCGTATCAGGTTCTTTGGTCTCACGTGCGACCCTTCATAACGAAGACTATATTAAAGAGAAAGATATTCGAATTCATGATTATGTGATGGTTCACAAAGCTGGGGAAATTATTCCTGAAGTCATCAATGTCATACTGGAAAAAAGAAACCATCAAGCACCATTTGAGATGATTCATGAATGTCCTGTTTGTAGTGCACCGCTGCTTCGAAAAGAAGGGGAAGCAGACTACTATTGTACCAATGATTCATGCCCAGGTAAAAACGTCTATTCACTCGTACATTTTGCATCAAGAGTTGCAATGGATATTGACTCACTTGGTGAGAAAGTTGTCGAGATTCTTCACGATTTGGGTTACTTAAATACAATTGTTGATATTTATCGATTACACGAATATAAAACTGAATTAATGGATATTCCTGGTTTTGGTAAAAAGAAAGTTGAAAAATTATTGGATGCAATTGAAGCGAGTAAGAAACAATCCTTTGATCGTGTGTTATTTGGATTAGGGATTAAACATGTTGGAGCTAAAGTTGCAAAAACATTAATCAAACACTTCTCAACAATTGATGAACTGATGATGGCACAAAGCGAATCGTTAACGTCAATTCCTGATATTGGAGATATGATTGCTGAATCAATCGTTAGTTATTTTAGTAACGAAAAGAACCAACAACTCATTTCAGAACTAAAAAATATAGGACTTAATTTTAGTCATCAAAAAGAAGTCATCATTGAACACGAATTTAATGGTAAGGTTTTTGTCTTAACGGGAACTTTAGAGAGTTTTTCAAGAGATCAAGCAAGTCTGATTATTGAAAAACTAGGTGGTAAAGTATCATCCTCAGTTTCAGCTAAAACTGATGTTTTATTAGCTGGTAGCGATGCTGGTTCTAAGCTTAAAAAAGCAAGAGAACTAGGCGTTAGAATTATGGATGAAGAAGAATTTAAGAGGATGATTATATGAATGAATGGATAAAAATCCGTGGTGCAAGAGAAAACAACTTAAAAAATATTGACTTAGATCTACCTAAAAATAAGTTGATTGTTATGACTGGGGTTTCTGGTTCTGGGAAATCTTCTTTAGCGTTTGATACGATTTATCAAGAAGGTCAAAGAAGATATATGGAATCTCTTTCTTCTTATGCTAGACAATTTTTAGGTAATTATGAAAAACCAGATGTTGATTCAATCGAAGGATTATCACCATCAATTTCAATTGATCAAAGAACAACCTCTAATAACCCGCGTTCAACAGTTGGAACAGTAACTGAAATTTATGATTATTTTAGATTGTTATTTGCAAGGGTTGGAACACCATATTGTCCTGGTTCTGATACGCCGGTAACCAAACAAACCATTGAAGAAATGACACTTCGAGTTCTAAGTTTACCAGAAGGAACAACTGTTATTGTTGTTTCACCTGTGGTAGAAAGACAAAAAGGAACTCATAAAGATAAGTTAGCAGCGTGGTTAAAAGATGGTTTTACAAGAGTATGGGTTGATGGCAAAGTTCAAGTCATCGAAGAGATGGAAGAACTTGATAAGAATAAGTTTCATGATTTGGCAATTATCATTGATAGAATTACTGTCAGAGAAGGCATTCGATCAAGGGTATTTGATGCAATGGAACTTGCATCTAAATATGCTGGTGGTAAAACAAGAATTATCATTAATAATAAAGACGTTATGAATTTTTCTGAACAGTACTACTGTGAAGGTATTGACTTTACGATTCCTGAACTTGAACCAAGATTATTCTCATTTAATACACCAATTGGTGCTTGCCCACATTGTAATGGGCTCGGATTAAAACTAGAAGTTGCAAGAGAACTTGTTGTTAATCCTGAAAAGGGTATTTTAGATGGTGGATTAATTCCTTATCGTCATGCGGATGAAGGTAATTTAAGTAATCAAGAACTAGAAATTATTTGTCGTCATTATGATATTAATCCATATGTTCCAATGCGTGAATTAACTGAGGAACAAATTAATATCATCTTATATGGTACAAAAGAAGAAATTCACTTCAAATTAAAATCTAACTCAGGAAGAATTCATGAAAAGGTGTCGACTTATGAAGGTTTAATTCCACAATTAAACCGACGTTATATGGAGACTGTTTCAGAATGGATTCGTTCTTGGATTGAATCCTTTATGACTGAAACGGTATGTCCGGTATGTCACGGGGCACGTTTAAATGAAGCGGCATTATCGGTTCGCATCAATCACATGAATATTCATCAAATGATGACACACTCGATTGAAGACTTAGAGCAACTTGTTACAAAACTAGAACTAACCAATGAACAACGACAAATCGCTCATTTAGCGCTTCAAGAAATTGAACACCGTTTAAGTTTCTTAAATGATGTTGGATTAGGATATTTAAATCTTGCAAGAAGTGCTGGGACATTATCTGGTGGAGAAGCACAGCGCATTCGTTTAGCAACGCAAATCGGTTCTAAACTTTCAGGTGTCTTGTATGTACTCGATGAACCATCCATTGGTCTTCATCAAAAGGATAATGAAAAATTGATTAACTCATTAAAAAAAATGAGAGATCTAGGAAATACTTTAATTGTGGTTGAGCATGACCATGATACGATGGAACAATCCGATTACTTAGTCGATATTGGTCCTGGTGCAGGGGATACCGGCGGAGAAGTTGTCGCATATGGTACTCCATCAGAAGTTAAAAACAATAAAAAATCTATTACTGGTCAATATTTAAATGGTGTTTTATCAGTTGACACCCCAAAGAGTCGAAGAAGTGGATCTGGTAAAGATATTTTGGTTATTGGTGCCCGAGAAAACAACTTAAAAAATATTACAGTTAGTTTTCCACTAGGTAAACTAACTCTAGTTACAGGTGTCTCTGGATCTGGTAAATCGACGCTAGTTAATGAAATCTTGATGAAAGGCCTTCGTCAAAAACTTTACAAGAGTAAGGATTTAGCTGGTACCCATGATATGATTCAAGATTACGGATTAGTCGATAAGATCATTGAGATCTCACAATCCCCAATCGGGTATAATCCACGCAGTAACCCAGCAACATACACCGGTGTATTTGATGATATTAGAGATGTCTTCGCACAAACCCAAGAAGCGAAAATGAGAGGATATCAAAAAGGAAGATTCTCATTTAACGTTCGTGGTGGACGTTGTGAAACATGTTCTGGTGATGGTGTTAAAAAGATTTCAATGCACTTCTTACCGGATGTCTATGTTCCTTGTGAAGTATGTGGTGGTACCAGATACAATCATGAAACACTTCAAATTAAATATAAAGGTAAGAATATTGCTGATGTTCTTAATATGACGATTGATGAAGCAGTCGTATTCTTTGAGAACCATCCAAAGATTCATAATCAATTAAAAACGATTAAAGATGTTGGCCTTGGTTATATTCGTTTGGGACAATCCGCAACCACCCTTTCAGGTGGGGAGGCTCAAAGAGTTAAACTTGCATCAGAACTCTATAAACGTATTACGCCATCAACCTTGTATATCTTGGATGAACCAACCACTGGACTTCATACCGATGATGTGAAAAGACTAGTCTCAGTGCTTCATAGAATAGTAGACCAAGGGGCAACAATGATTGTAATTGAACATAATTTAGATGTGATTAAGAATGCTGATTATATCATTGATTTAGGTCCCGAAGGTGGGGCTAATGGTGGATATGTTATTGGTACTGGAACACCTGAAGAATTAGCGCTCAATAATCAAAGTTATACAGGACATTATTTAAGACATATACTACAAACCAAATAAATAGAGGTATTAATTGAATGAATAATCACAATCATGACGATCATGATAAGGATGATTTAACTGAAGAAGAAATTAGAAAAATGATCGATGAATCAAAACAAGTTAATAAACTGAAGCTAGGTTATGATATCGGATTTATCTTACACAAGAATTTTGGTTATCACGTTTTATTCACACTCATTGTTAACTTACTTTCAAGCAGTATTTTGATTGGACTAACCTCACAGATTTATCCACTCATGGATATTACGTTGGTTGGGTTCTTCATCGGTATGTTCTTATATACATTGATGGAATTGATTGCTAAAATCATCATGATTAGATTCTTATTAAAACCGATTATTTATAGTTTTGGATTAATCCTATATATTGTTAATGTAACTTTATTTTGGCTCACCGATTTAATGGTTGATCGCTTTGATTACAAATTGCATGTTGAGAATATATTTATCTTCACGATTGGATTTATGTTATTAAGATTCATATTTACCACTTATGTAAGAAAAGCAGAGTGGATACAGAAAGGACTAAAATAATGGCCAAATCAATTTCCGTTGAAAAGATTGTTAATCAACTCGACCTAAGCATTGTTGCTGGTGAAAAAGGACTGCATCATAAGGTGACAGTTGACATGTTATCAAGACCCGGCGTGGAGTTTGCTGGATTTCTTGATTTCTATGATAAAGACCGCATTCTATTGATAGGATCTAAA